>DASTPZ010000098.1:0-3367 GCA_035761965.1 Flavisolibacter sp.
TATCCAGCCATCGTTGGTGGAAAAGTTGACCGCGCCATTCATGGCAGCCGTCATACCGCTTGTGCCCGATGCTTCGCGCGGAACACGTGGGTTATTGAGCCAGCAGTCGGCAGCCTGCTTGAGGCGTTTCGACAGTGCCAGCTCGTAGCCGATGAGCACTGCTACGTTCTTGTATGATTTGCTCAGGTGCACCAGGTGATTGAACTCCGATATAGCGGGATAATCAACCGGGTAGGGCTTTCCGGCCCAAATGATCTGAACAGGGTATTTGCTGTTGTTCAACAGGGCTTCAAAACGCTCCTTATCGGAAGCAATGAGGCTTGCCCTTTTATAACCTGCAAAGCGGCGTGCCCATACAATGGTAAAGACATTCGGGTCGAATACCTTGCCGGTCTGGTCGGCAACGAGCTCGAAGGCCCTTCTCTTCATCCATTTCTTACGGTCGTCGAAAGCCCAATCATTGCCTTCTTCACGCGCCTTGTACAGCTGCTTATCGGCCCAGTAGCGCCAGTTCTGCGCATTGGTAATGGACAGTATGGGACAAATATCCTCATACTTCTGCCACATCAGTCTCGAAACCTCCCCGTGGAGCTGCGATACGCCATTGGCTATCCTGGCAAAGCGTAGGGCCGCCAGCGAATGGTTAAACTGGTCGTCGGGCATGCCGGTAAGCTCCTTTGTTTCCTCGACCGAAAGGCCGCTGAAATAGCTCATTTTATGACAGAGGTAGATGTCATGCTTTTCATTTCCTGCCTCCTCGGGTGTATGGGTTGTGAAGACAAGGCGTTTTCTTACCTCCTCGATATTGTTGTTGTACTTGCGATAGAGGTAAAAAGCAGCCGAAACGCCATGCGCTTCGTTGAGGTGGTAAACCTCCGGCTTAAAGCCGATCTCGTCGAGCAGCTTGGCACCGCCCGCGCCCAGCAGGATGAACTGTGCCACCTTCGTTGCCACGTTGGCATCATAAAGGCGATGGGTAATGGTTTGAGAGATATAATCGTTTTCGGGAATATCGGTCGTCATCAAAAACAGCGGCGCACTATTGAAGGTGTGCGGCGGCAGGTACAATACTTTAACCCAGACAGGGTGCTCATGTATCGTGAGCTCGAACTTGATACCTGTATCTTCGAGAAAGCTGTAGATCTTTTCCATCCAGGTAACCTGGAGGGTCTGGTCCTGGTTACGGGCCTGGTCATAATAACCATACTTCCAGAGTATGCCGATGCCAACGAGGTTCTGTCTCAATTCATAGGCGCTTCGCAGGTGGGAGCCGGATAAGAAGCCAAGTCCGCCGCTGTAGATCTTCAATGGCTGATGAATTGCAAACTCCATAGAGAAATAAGCAACACGCTTTGCATATCGTTCATCAACCGGGTAAGGCATTTTAAATGATCGGAAATCCATCTTTATTTAGTTTAACGGCTGCGCAAAATAAGGAAATAAAGCACAATGTGTAGTGATCACACATCAGTTTCTCAATTATTTGCCCGCTTTGTTTGATATGGTTTTATTGTTCTTTTCTTTTTTTCGACTGTAGGATCCATCGAACAGGCAGTCGATCCCCCTGTGGGAACCGCACCCTTCATCTTCCTTTACAGTAACAGAGGAAGATCCGAAGCGGAAAGAAAGTACGCAGGGATCGCCCCCCTGCCGGTAAATGGCGGCCGTACCCGAAGTAAGCAGCAGATCGCCTTTGAGCTCCCCTGTACACTCGCCCTTATTCTTGTCGATGTGGATGAATACCTGCAATTGATTAGGATAGCGCCCGTCGCGCACCGAGATGAAATTTCTCTTATCCTTTATATAATCGCCCGAAAACTTATGCTTGCGTGGCAGCGTATCGATCGGGTTAATAACCTCGGCGCTGCCATTGTCGATCGGATTGACAAGTATGAGCGGGAACTGGCCGGATGCCCCATCATAGCCATAAACCTCCTTGCCTTCTGCAATGCTGTTGTCTTCCTGCTTTTTCTGGATAAACTTGGTTATGCTCAGGGATTTGTCGACCGAAGAGGATTGGCTGGTGGAAGGATCGGCATCGGGAAGAAGAAAAGGAAAAACACCACCGAACTTCCCATCAGTAAAAGAGAAAAGCAAGGCTCCCTTTTTATTTCCCGTTACTGCTTTCACGATATAAAAAGAATTCCCTTTGCCGGAAACCTGCGCCATGGGAATATAGCGGGTTTTGCCCTTACCAAACCATTTGGTGCGTGCGCTGTCAGGAACAAAAGAAGCAAATGCCACACCCTGTACAGCGGCGGTATCCGTATTCCTGAGCAGGCCGGTATCGGTTAGAACATAAGGCAGCGAGCCTTTGGCAAACTGTTCCGAAAACTGCTCATAGGAAAATCCTTCTTCGTCCTGCTTGTCTCCGTTCCGTTTGCCTTTGCATGCAGCGACCAATACCAATAGAACAAGGCCGATTCTGAGCATAACATCTGTTTGCATTAAAAATAAACAAATTTGCCTAACCGCCGGGATGCAAGGCAGGATTAAAAATTTTTTTTAGCTTTGCCTAAATTTTAAATTAGACAAGGTGAACTATACAACCAGTGAGGAGAACTATCTGAAGGCCATTTTCCACCTGCAGCTGGAAGAAGGCACAGTAACCACCAATATGCTGGCGGAGCGGCTCCAGACAAGGCCGGCCTCGGTTACTGACATGATGAAAAAGCTCAATACCAAGAAGCTTCTTCATTACAAGCCCTACTATGGATTTTCGCTTAGTCCTGAGGGTAAGAAAATTGCCCTGTATGTGATCCGGCGGCACCGGCTATGGGAATATTTCCTTTCCAAAAAGCTCAATATCGGCTGGAGCGAAGTACACCCGATTGCGGAAGAGCTCGAGCATGTGAGCAGCCGCAAGCTCATTGATAAGCTCGATGAGTACCTGGGGTTCCCGGGCTTTGACCCCCATGGCGATCCCATACCGGACAGCAAGGGAAAAATGCGCGATGTAAGCAAGATCCCACTTGAGGCACTCCCTCTTCACCAGCCCGCAGAGGTTTGCCAGGTGGCAAACCAGTCTCCGGAATTGCTGGAGCTCCTTCACCACCGCCATATCGGCATAGGCACGCGGATAGAGGTCAAGAAACGTTTTGGCTTCGATAATTCCATGGAAGTAAAAGTGAAGAGCCAAAGCTTCACCATTTCGCAACAGCTGGCCAGCTACCTGTACGTCAAAAAAAATTAATATGGAACAATTAGAGAACTTTTTCAAAGAGATCGGGCCGATCTACTCAGCGCTCATTGCCACGACTTTTACCTGGCTCGTAACCGCCGCAGGGGCGTCCCTTGTTTTCCTGTTCAAAAAAATGGACAGGGGTATCCTCGATCCTATGCTCGGTTTCACGGGCGGCGTAATGGT
>DASTPZ010000099.1:0-14737 GCA_035761965.1 Flavisolibacter sp.
CGGCGCGGAAGGTTCCTTTTTTATAAATGTCTTCCAGGCTGATCTTTTTCTTTTGTGCAATCGAAAGCAGGGGTACAAAAAGAAGGAGCAGGAAAAAACTTCTCATGTGTCTTGAATTTATCCCTAAATGTAGGGGATTGGGAGCGAAACTGGATGCCGCTGATGGAATTGGAAAGCCTGGATTAAGCTTTGTTTTGGTTAAGATTCGTATCAGCGTTGCATTAACTTCTGGTAGTCTTTTTCGCTCATGAACTCGAGGATATCGGCCGGCTGGCATTCGAGCACTTCACAAATGGCTTCAAGGGTTGAAAACCGGATAGCCTTGGCCTTCCCGCTTTTCAGGATGCTGAGGTTGGCAATGGTGATGCCGATGCGTTCACTGAGCTCAGTGAGCGACATTTTGCGTTTGGCCAGAACAACATCCAGGTTGACGACAATAGGCATATCAAATGGTTAACTCCTGTTCCTGCTTCAGCCGGCAGCCCCTTGCAAATGCCTTGCTGACGATGAATATAGCCAATGCGGCGAGGAAAAAATGAAGATTGTTCCAAAGCTCCGTGTGAAAAGGGCTTAGCTCGAACTCGCCGGGTATGCGCGATGAAAATGCAAGCCGTAAGAGATTGGGACCGAAAAGATCCAGCAGGCCATATAAAAAAAGGACCAGGGACATCAACCTTAACCGGCTCACATTTTTAGGGTTGAAGGCATCGCCCCTCGAAATATTGATCAGTATTTGCACCGGCAGACCAATAACGATGTAAATGAATAAAAAGACCTGGCCGAAAACGAGTACAACCAGTAGAGGTTTTAGTATCCGGTAGGTCTTTTTCGACACGGGTATCAGCACTTGTTTTGCCTCGCTCGCGTAACGCACACTGATCGGCTTTCTTACATAAACGCCTTTTTGCACACTGTCGCCGCGGGTAACCTTGATCTCTCCCCATTTAACGATCGCGAGATTATAGGTGCCGTTCTGGATAAAAAACCTGTTTTCAGGTTCCAGCGAGTAACCCGTCAACGCCAGGTAATAAGAAACCCGGTGATCAGTCTCTTTCTCCAAGCTGGTTCTCATATCGCTGCTGCGTTGTTCCAGGCTATCCATCAATGCTTGCCTGGCTTGATCATTCAGCTTCAAGCTGTCTGGATCTTTCATCCGGTTAGCATTGCCACCGATGCTGTCGAGTTTATTGAATAGCCTTTGATATTCCCGGTCTGATTTATAGTCGGAAGATGTCAGCCAGTCCGGTGGCTCAATGGCAGATATTCCAATCGCACCAAACGACCATCTTTCGCCGGCTCCCTTGAGTATATAGTCGATCTTTGCCTTGATCTGGGCGACGCTGTCCTGCTTCTGCTGGTAGATATGGTGGGGTAGGTCGCTATCGATGAAGGGGCTATAAAAGATGCCGCCAAAGGCCGTATCATCAGAGGGATGGTCAATAACACGGGTTAAGCCCGATCCTACACTCACAGCTCTCATTTCCAGGAGCCAAAAGACCGATGATAATAATAGAGTTATAATCGCAGCAATGATAAAGGCTACCAGGCTGAAATAGCGACGCATCTTTTTTGATAAAGGTATAATTTTTATTGATAAACAATAAAAATTGCAGATTTCAAGATGTAAGCGGCTTAATTGCCTATATGCAGCCATCTCTTCTTCGGCCCAAAAAAAAGCCCTGCATCGCAGGGCTCGGTATTTATCTTGATTCCGCCATATCCGGGATGAGTTCTACCCGGTAAGCGCCTTCGTCTAGCTTTTTCTTTGTTTCGGTAAATGCCTTCAGCGTTTCCTCGATATCGGCATCGGTATGCGCCGCTGTTGGAATAAGGCGATAGATGATATGTCCTTTCGGAATAACGGGGTAAACCACCACCGAAGCAAAAACACCATAGTTCTCGCGAAGGTCCATTACCATGGCCGTTGCTTCTTCCACACCGCCCTTCATATAAACAGGCGTTACAGGCGTATCAGTCTTGCCGATGTCGAATCCTTTTTCTTTCAGGCCGTTTTGGAGCTTGCGGGCATTTTCCCAAAGCTTGTCCTTGAGCTCGGGACGTGTGCGCAACAGTTCCAGGCGCTTAAGGTTGCCCAGTGTCAGGGGCATAGGCAGGCTTTTGGCAAATATCTGGCTGCGGATGTTCCAGCGGATGTAATCGATGATCTTTTTGTCGCCGGCCACAAACGCCCCGATAGAGGCCATTGATTTGGCAAAGGTCGAAAAATAAAGGTCTATCCTGTCCTGCACCCCCTGCTCTTCGCCGGCACCCGCACCTGTTTTACCAAGCGTGCCAAAGCCATGGGCGTCGTCAACCAGCAGGCGGAACTGGTATTTATCCTTGAGCGCAGCGATCTCCTTCAGCTTGCCCTGGTCTCCGGCCATGCCGAATACGCCTTCGGTGATTACCAGGATGCCGCCTGCTCCCTGCTTTTCTATCAGCCCGGTAGCGCGCTGGAGCTGCTTTTCAAAGTCTTCGAGGTCATTATGCTTGAAAACGTAACGATGGCCGGGGTGAAGCCTTACACCATCGATGATGCAGGCATGGCTTTCGGCATCATATACCACTACGTCGTGGCGGCTGCAAAGCACATCTATGATGCTCACCATGCCTTGGTAACCAAAGTTCAACAGGCAGGCATCTTCTTTTCCTTCAAACTCAGCAAGCTCTTTTTCCAGCTGCTCATGAAAATTTGTATTTCCGCTCATCATGCGGGCACCCATAGGGGAAGCGAGTCCAAAGCGCTGAGCAGCCTCGGCATCAGCCTTGCGCACCTCTGGGTGGTTGGCCAGTCCAAGATAATTGTTCAAGCTCCAAACAATCACATCCTTGCCGCGGAATTTCATCCGGCTGCCGATCTCGCCTTCCAGTTTGGGAAATGCAAAATATCCATAAGCTCTTTCCCTGTGCTGACCAAGGGGACCGTAGTTTTTCACAAGACGTTCAAAAAGATCTGCCATATCTTAATTTAGATTTTAATGATAGAATAGGACGACCCAGGGGCATACTTACCAGCCGCCGGCCTCCCTGCTTCCGGGTCGCAAAAATAAGGAATTCGGCCCGATCGGTCAGGGCTGACGGGCAGTTTGCCCCTGTTTTCATTTTCCCACCCATGGTTCCCTTCCTGCCTAAGCGGACAAAAATATTCCCAACCCGTTTCCGTGTCGGCTTCCTTCTTCCCGCGCCTGACGGTCCTTGGCTTAGGACCAGGAGGTCCGCAGGGCACATAACCTCTTCGCCGGACTAAGATATTCATTGAAAATTAATATTCTATGCCCGCCATCATTTTGCAGGTCCCGTTTTTATCGCTTATTTGCAAGGATGAGGACTTATTTTCTTTATGCCCTTCTGCTGCTTGGATTTTTGCAGGCGGGCGCCCAGGATGTGCAGCGTCCTAAACTGGTTGTCGGCATAGTAGTAGACCAGATGAGGTGGGACTATCTCTACCGCTTTTATGGCCGCTATGGCAAGGACGGATTTAAACGTTTGTTGGGCGAGGGCTTCAGCTGCGAGAACACTTTTATCCCTTACCTGCCCACGGCTACCGCACCGGGACATAGCTGTATCTATACCGGCAGTGTGCCTGCCATTCATGGTATCGTTGGCAACAGCTGGTACGACCGCGAAAAGCAAAGAACGGTTTATTGTACCGAGGACAGCAGTGTACGGTCAGTGGGCAGCAGCTCTGCCGCTGGAAAAATGTCGCCGAAGAATATGTGGACCACGACGGTCACCGACGAGCTCAGGCTCGCTACGAATTTCCAGAGCAAGACCATATCGATCGCTTTAAAGGACAGGGGTTCGATACTGCCCGGCGGTCATAGCTCCAACGGAAGTTACTGGTTCGATAATGCCAGCGGCGGCTGGATAACCAGCAACTATTACATGGATGATCTGCCGGAGTGGATGAAACAGCTCAACAGCCGCAAGCTTCCCGATGCTTATCTTTCACAGGAATGGAATACGCTTTACCCGATTGCTTCCTATACCCAAAGTACAAGGGATAGCAATGTCTATGAAGGGAAGCTGCCCGGTGAAGATTTCACCTTTCCGCACCTGACCTCAACCATCAGCCGTGATAAATACGAGAGCTTCCGTTACACGCCTCATGGCTGCAGCTTCACTTTCGAAACGGGCAAAGCTGCGATCGAGGGCGAAAAGCTCGGGCAAAGGAATGTTACCGATTTTCTTGCGCTCAGCCTGTCCTCGCCTGATTACATCGGTCATGCCTTCGGGCCCAATTCGATCGAGGTGGAAGACACTTACCTTAGGCTCGACCGCGATCTGGCTGCTTTTTTACGCTATCTTGATACCCGCATTGGAAAGGGACCGTACCTTGTTTTTTTAAGCTCCGATCACGCGGTGGCTCATAACCCCGGCTTTATGAAGGATAAGAACCTGCCCACCGGCATACTGGAGTCAGGCTTTATCAAGAAACAGCTGAACGACAGCCTGCAGCGACAGTTCAATGCGGGGGGCATCGTTCTGCAGGCAAGCAACCACCAGGTATTCCTGGACGAGGGGGTGATAAGGCAGCAGAACCTGGATAAAAAAGCCGTGAAAGCAGCCATTATTTCGCTTCTGCTGAAGCAGGAGGGTGTCGCCAATGTGGTGGATATGTCCGACCTCTCAAATGCATCACTGCCGGGCCGCATGAAGACCATGCTCGTAAATTCCTACAATCCGAAGTTAAGCGGCGACCTGCACGTGATCTTTAAACCGCAATGGTATGAAGGCTGGCGCACGGGTAGCACCCATAGCCTCTGGAATCCATACGATTCTCACATACCGCTGATCTGGTTTGGCTGGAAGATCAAGCCTGGCAAGCTGCACCGGGAGGTTTATATGACCGATATAGCACCCACGCTTGCAGCCTTGCTTCGTATACAAATGGCCAACGGCAGTATTGGCGAGGTGATAGAGGAAGTGGTTGAGTAAAGGAGAAAGAGAGAACGAGCAATTGGATGCAATATTCAATTCACATTCCATAGAGCATCGAGCTGTCTTCACGCTCCTCGTTTTTCTATCAGGTGTTTCCAGTAACGTGCAGGCATATGCTGCAGGTGAAGCTTGGTATTCTTGCGCGCGGCTATGTTCACTGAACGGAAGTATTGCTGCCAGAGCTGCTGGAACCCCGGTTCGGCAACATCATAAACTGCTGAGACGTCCTTGCCCTTCGACGCATCGGAAGAAAATTGAAGCTTGACTTCGCTCGTCGTTTCAAGGTCGTAGTAGATGCCATAATGCCGGCGGCTGTCGTAGATCAGCCAACGCTGGTCGGCATAACGGCTGCGGAAATGCGGCGTTATCACCGGTAATACATTATAGTCGGGCTCTACCATGGCATAATACAGCCCATCCTTTGTTTGCTGAAACCGTACGAAGGCCTCCATCCGGTGCTTTTCGCGGTCTACTTTTTTTGCGGTCTGGTATACCGAAAGCACGGCATGATGGCTGAAGTCTTTTTCTACGGACTGCTCTGAGGCAAAAGCGTATTGCATATAGGCCAGCAGAATGTCTTCTATGCCCGGCAATTCGGAAAGAAAGCTGTAATAAAGCTCCTGCACTGCCTGCCGGGATATTCTTTTCTCAAGGCCTTTTCTTATGCGCTCACTATTGGCCTGGCTGGTGTGAACATGGTGAACCCTATTAAAAAGATTGCCATTGAAACGGTCTGCTTTGCAAATGGTGGCATCGCTGTACTTGTAAACATATACATCGAATATGGCACAAAGAAAGCCATCAAAGCTGCCATCGTAAAGCAGGGGCTGCATCAGAAAAGATTGAGCTGGGGTGAATGATTGACCGCGTATTTGCTATGGGAGGAAGCCAGTATGAAATTCCTGATCTTTTGGGGAGAGTGGTCCTTGTGCACAGTGCCTTCATAAGGAAGGTTCACAAAATAGCGGGCCCTGTTAACGGCCACGTTGAGCTTTTTAAGATGATCCCAGCCCAGGCGGGAAAACTTCCTGGCTTCCCAGATCTTCTGAGCCGATTTTACCCCTATTCCGGGAATGCGGCGTATAAGCTCCAGGTCGGCTTTGTTAATGTCGACAGGAAAATTGTGAAGGTTTCTTAGAGCCCAATCCAGCTTGGGATCTATCTCCATGTCCAGAAACGGATTTTCTTTCGACAGCAGCTCATCGGCGGAGAAGCCGTAAAAGCGCAACAGCCAGTCGGCCTGGTAAAGCCTGTTCTCACGAACCATGGGCACCGGCGTGCCAATCGATGGCAGGCGGTTGTCTTCGCTGATGGGTACATAGCCCGAATAATATACCCGTTTCAATTTCATGTTGCGATAAAAGGCTTGCGACAGGTTCAGTATCTGCCAGTCGCTCTCGGGTGTGGCGCCGATCACCATTTGCGTGCTTTGTCCGGCCGGCGCGAACAGAGGTGCTTTTGCAGCAAACCTGTATTCTTCTTCATGCGCCTGGATCTCTTTTTGCAGAAAGCGCATGGGCCTGATCATGTCTTCCCTTTTTTTGTCTGGTGCGAGCAGCTGAAGGCTTTTTTCAGTCGGCATCTCTATATTCACGCTCAGTCGGTCAGCATATTTTCCTGCCTCCCTCATCAGGTCGTCAGAAGCGCCTGGAATGGTCTTCAGGTGGATATAGCCGTTGAAGTTTTCTTCTGTTCTGAGTTTCTTTGCCACCTGCACAAGCCGCTCCATCGTATAGTCGGCATTCTTGAATATGCCCGAGCTCAAGAAAAGTCCTTCAATATAATTGCGGCGATAAAAGCCGATGGTGAGGTCTACCACCTCCTGCACAGTAAAAGCCGCTCTTTTGATATCATTGCTCTTTCTGCTCACACAATAAGCACAGTCAAAAATGCAAACGTTCGTGAGCAAGATCTTAAGCAGCGATACGCACCGGCCATCCTCTGTAAAAGCATGACATATACCCATGCCTTCGGCATTGCCTAAGCCCTTGTTCTCGTTTTTTCTTTTGCTGCCCGACGAAGCGCAGGAGACGTCATACTTGGCCGCATCGGCCAAGATAGAGAGTTTTTCAATCACCCGGTCAGTCACCATCATACAGGCAAATTACTAAATAAATTAGTATGCCGGGAGGCCTTTAACGCATTTTTATACGGGGCTTTTTTGTTGTTTATTAAATCATAAAAAGAAGCCTGCCCAGGCTTAACAAACCGCGGCCGGGAGCAGTCCGGCATGAGTTCTTTGCGCCCTACAGCGGTACCTGCATGTATTGCGGGGTTAGATGCCAGCCTATGAATTTACTGCTTCTTCTTCGGGCCTTCTCAGCAGGTTACTGATGGCTGAAATATGATGGTCGTCGTGTTCCGCTACAAAATAAAGCGCATCGATCACCCGCATGGATTGATTGAGCCTGGGATGGAGGGAAGTTTTTGTCAGCATGTCCTCTTTAAAGAAATAGATGCCTTCCAACATGCGCTGTCTTTCCAACGTAAAGGCTTCAAGCAGTTGCTCGAGACTTTTTTCATTGTGTCCGGCCATCGCGGTCTGCGGGTTATTGGTATCTGCCGGGGAGAGCACGGCTTTGTTCTGCGCGAAATCGCTCAGCCTTTGCCACCACAGGGCTTCCAGCTCAAACATATGACCCAGGTGCTCCTTTACCGACCACCCCTGGCTGCTTACGCTGCATACATCTTCATCTGCATTGGACAGGAGGCTGTACAGCCTGAATATTGTTCCTTCCAGGCGACTGAAGATCACCGGAAAGATACCGGTAGGGAAGTTGAAGGAAAAGCTGCGCTCTACCCACGGGGTTTGTTTGGTCATGGCAAGTAGTTTGTATTCGGTTTTGAATGTAAGAATTATTTGAATGGGACAATACGCTTATTCGACCAGGTGTCCTGCGCCCCTTAAAGGCAATCCCAACGCCGTTACCAGTTGTGCCGCATTCCTGAGGGCAGCTTCCGTTGCTGTGTTGTTGAAATAGACAAAGGCCGTATCGAGGGTATCTTTGCTTTTCAATGCTTCTCCCACGGCGTTTATGAATGAAGCGTCATATTGAGAGTAATATAGCTTGGGCACGCCATGAAAGCGGTAGTAAGCAGCAGGTGTGTTAATTACCACTTTGTCCGGCAGGCCAGGATAGCTATGCCCGCAAAAGCTGATGCCATGATCGGCCAGCTTTCTGTAAACGGGTTCTTTCCACCAGCTGCTGTGCCTGAACTCCAGCACATTTGTGAATTGAGGATCCATATTTCCCAGTATCCTGTCCAGCACCTCATCGGCATAGTGAAGCTGCGGGGGAAGCTGAAAAAGAATGGCGCCCAGCTTTTCCTTCAATCCCATTCCCACGGTTGCATAGAAATCCTGGCACAGCTGGAAGGTTTCTTTGAACTGCTTATAGTGAGCGATGAGCCGGGGTGCTTTTACGGAAAACATAAAATCGGCGGGTGCCTTGCGGTACCAAGCTTCCAGCAGCCTCAGCTGCGGGAACCTGTAAAAGGTCACATTCAGCTCGAGTGTATTGAAATGCTCGGCATAATAATCGAACCAGCGTGACTGGGAAAGTCCGCGTGGATAAAAGAAGGTTTTCCATTCCTTGTAATGAAACCCTGAGCAACCGATATACCAGTTAAGCGGCATAAGCGTTTGCTAAAAAATATGATGCCAGCTAGTGCAGCCATAGCTTGGCTATGCTCGTGGTGAGATCGACAAGTTTGTTAAAAGTATCGGGTTTGGTCATAAAGCAATTGGCACCGAGGTCATAGGCCATGATGCGGTCGCGGTAGGATGAAGATGTGCTAAAAATGATCGTTGGAATATGACGGAACCGGCTGTCGGCTTTTATATCGCGAAGCGTATCCCTGCCATCCTTGCCAGGCATATTGAGGTCAAGCAGGATAAGCGCGGGCAGGTTATTGACCACATTGAGCTCCAGGTAGTCGATCAGCCTGTCGCCGCTTTCGAAAAAGATGTATTCGTTTTCCAGGGCGGTGCTCATAAAGGCATCGCGGATGATCTCCCTGTCATCTGCGTCATCATCGACGATTATGATATGATGTTTTGCTTTCATGCAGGCAAAATTATCGTGAACGTGGCTCCGGCATCAGGCACGCCTGTGGCATATATCACACCGCCATGGTGCTCTACGATTTTTTTACAAATAGCAAGCCCGATGCCGCTGCCTTCATATTCGCTTCTGCCGTGCAAGCGCTGAAAAATGGCAAATATCTTACCGGCATATTCATTTTCAAATCCGATGCCATTATCGACAAATTCGATCCGGTGGTAACTATCGGATTGTGAAAGTTGGTATTGTTCAACCTCCTGGGGCATTACATATGAGTGGGTTACGGTTACGGTTGGTTGTACTCCTTCTCTCACAAATTTTAACGAGTTGCTAAGCAGGTTCTGGAAAAGCTGCCTGAACTGCGAGGGAATGATGTTGGCTTTTGGAAGCTCTCCGGCTTTTATCAATGCATTGAGCTGCTCTATCTTATACTCGAGGTTTTGCAAACTTTCTTCAAAGATCTTTTGCAGGCTGTACTCTTCAAAATCCCTGTTTCCGGTGATCATGGAGATCGACAGCAGGTCATTGATCATGGTCTGCATACGTTGCGAGGCGTCTACGATCTTCTTGAGGTAGATCTTTCCATCTGCCGTCATTGTTTCGGCCTGGGAGGCTGCAAGGCGATCGCCAAAGGTTGAGATCTTTCGCAGCGGTTCTTTAAGATCATGGCTGGCCACGTAGGCAAATTCTTCCAGGCTGGCATTGGACTGCTCCAGCAAGAGCGTGTTCTGGAGAATGGTCTTTTCCATGTCCTTCCGCCTGTTGATATCAAGGGCCGCACCGAGCACCTGCTTGATATTGCCTTCCTCGTTGGTTTTAAATACGATCTCCCGCACCAGCAGCCATCGCCATTCTCCCTGTTTGTTCTTCATGCGGCATTCGTACTGTATCATGGAATCTACCTGCTGGAACGATCTTTGGCTTTGCTTCCGGCCGGGCAGCAGATGATAGTCTTCGGGATGATAGAGCATTTCTGTGATGGCGGATCCTGCGTCGGTGATCTCTTCCGGGAGGTAGCCCAGTACGAAAAAGATCTCCCTGTTGATATAGGCTACACGCTGCTCATGAACATCATAAAGATATAGTATGGTTGGGGAGGCGTCGGCTATCTGCTGGATGAAATGTTCCTGGTCCTTGATCTTTTCGGAGGCCTCTATTTGTGATGTTACATCCAGCGAAATATTGAGTACGTGCTCCACAGCATTGTCCCGGTTGCGGTTGAAGATGGTGCCATAGGTATGAAACCATCGGTACTCCCCGTTCTTATGCCGCATGCGGTAGGTAAATTCTCCTACCAGGTCATTCTTCTCCGGGTTGGCATTGGCTTCCTCCAGGAGAAGCCTGTTCTGCTCGGTTATCTCCTCCATGTCATCAGGATGAATGATCGAGGCAAAGAAGGCAAGGCCTTGCTCCATCACCAGCGAGCGTTTATAACCCAGCAGCTTTTCGATGCCTTCGCTTATAAATACATACGCTCCCGTGCGGATGTTATAGGAGGCAATAATGGAGGGCGTTGCGTCTGCGATCTTCCTGATGAAGGTCTGGTTTTCTTTCAGTTCCTGCTGCACACGATAGTCTTCGGTAATATCCTGGGTAGTACCGATAAGCTTCACCGGTGTTCCATCCTTTGAATAGACGAACTCTGCTTTTCTGTGGATGGTCTTTCTTCTGCCGCTTTGCAGTACGATCTGGTGCACCTTCTCGTAATTTGTCCGCTCCCTTAAGCAGGCTTCAAAATGCGCCAGGACCTCTTCTTTTTCGGATGGCTCGATAAAGCTGATCCATTTGTCGAAATCAACATGCTCTTGCTTGTCCAGCTCATAGATATTGAACATCTCATCCGACCAGCTGAACTGTCTTGTTGCTATATCCATGGTCCAATTTCCAAGCTTTGCCATGCTCTGGGCCTGCTTGAACAGTGCCTCGCTTTCCCTGAGCCTTTCAATGAGCAGCTGCTTTTCAGTGATGTCCCTTTCTGTGCCGATCAGCTGAACTGCCCTGCCATGGGCATCTCTCTGCACCTGCGCAACTGATCGGAGGATCTTGGTTTTCCCATCGGCCGTATTGACGCGAAAGGTATAGTCGAGCAGGTCTTCCGCCCCAATGTCTTCTACTGCTTTTTGCAGGCGCGGCTGGTCGTCGGGATGCACAAACTGCAAGAAGCGCTCAATGGTAATTCCCGATCCCGGAGGCAACCCATAAATGCGGTAAAGCTGGTCCGTCCACTCCAGCATGCCCGTGGTAAGGTCCCAGCTCCAGTTGCCCATGTTGGCAAGCTCCTCTGCCTGCCGGTACATCGACTCTTTGTTGCGAAGCTGGCTGATCAGTCCTTGTTTTTCGGTTACATCCTGCGCAGTTCCTATAAGGCTTATTGCCTTTCCCTGCTCGTTGCAGATGATACTGCCGCGTGCATGCAATATCTTGATTGTGTCATTCTTCAGCACGATCCGGTAATAAAAATCAAATGGCTGGCCGGTAGAAATGGAGGCAGTAATATCCCTGCTAACGAGGCTTACGTCATCGGGATGCGTGAAGGTCCTCAGGAAATCAACCTCTATCTTTTCTTTCTCCGGATCCAGGCCGTGTATGCGATAAAGTTCTTCCGACCATTGCAGCTCGTTCGATTCCAGGTCCCAGATGTAGTTGCCGATATGTGTAATGGCTTCCGCCTGCTTGTATCTAACCTCGCTTTGCTGCAGCTCTTCGGAAATCTCTTCTTCTTTGGTGATGTTGAGGGTGATGCCGATGCTTTGCCATACTGTTCCGTCTTCCTTGCGCTTGAAAACAGATTCGTAGTTGCGCAGCCACTGGTAGCTGCCATTCTTTGTCCTGATCCGGTATTTGCAGGTTACTATCTCACCATCTTTTGCTTTCTTAAGTTTTTCAGCACATTCGCGCAGGCCTTTCCGGTCGTCTTTATGAATCAGGTTGCTGATAACGTCCGTCTCCTGGTTCAGCTCCTCCTGTGTATAACCAATGATGGTAGCCAGCTTGTTGTTGGAATAGACGCCTTTATGATTGAGGACATCAAAAACATAGACCGCGCCAGGGATCGTTTCGTTGACCTTTTCGTTGAGCAGGGCCTGTTCACCGATGCCTTCCTTCAGTATATCGATATAGGTATTGGTGGCTGAAAGCTCATACTCCATTGTAAAGAGATCAATCTCCTTGATCAGCTCCAGCATCTGCTCCGGGTCTTTTGTATATCCCGGCAAAAACTCTAGAAAAGCTTTTTTCCGGATGTATGCCACAAGGTTGATGTCTTCTGCTACGACGCTGTATTTATCTACCTGCGGCAGCTGGTTGTCCAGCCATTTTTTGAGCGAGCCTTTTATTTGTTCGTCAGCTTTGTTAGTGGCCAGTTGCGTAAGGAATTCGGCGGCCGACTGTTCTACGATCGACATCATTTCTTCCCCGGGCAGAAGGCTTAGGGTTTTAAGTATCGGAAGGTGATACAAGCGGGAGAAATGAAGCTGCTGCTCTACATAATCGCCTAGCTTATGCTCCAGCAGGTAAGCGGCAAATGCCGGCAGGTGAATAAGTCGTTGGAGCTTCGATTTTTTTACGGGTTGGGTATGCACGAAATTGGGTGAATTCAATTTGCCGAATCAGTACGCTGGTGGGAGCGTTCAGATCCCGCAAAATCTTGGTAACGAAATGGTGGCCCCTAAAGTTAAAGGAAATTGACCAAACAGGTGAAGCGATGGACAATAACAACTACGCATTATTTGTTCATCCTCAGGTCGATCTTTGCCTTATCCAGCCCCCTGCGCCGGGCGAAAAGATAGGTATGTATTTCCCTGGGATCGCTTAGGACCAGCTCTTGTTCTTCCCAGGTGATCACGAGAGAATCAAGGTCGTCGACGATTCCGGCGAGGTTCTTTTTATTCCATGAACCGATTCCGGCCGACATATTGATCCTGTCGCCCGGCTGGAGTACAAAACGTTGTGTGCGCGAATTGCTAAGGTAAAAAGGGCTGCTGTGGATGCTATCCTCCTTTATATGCCATGTTACCGATGCCTCAGACCCGGAATAATTCTTCATCCTGATCCTGCGCATGGGATCACAGCTCCATGTGATGGCAGCGGCCGACATTATTACAACGATCAGTTTCATAATCAGGATTGTGCCCGGTCGGTACCGGAACGCCGGTCAGCTGTTTCTTCATCCAGGTCGGTACCCGGTACGTCAAAATCGGTATCAAGCTGATCGTTCGACACATTATGCGGAATGCCGATCTCTGCATTGGTTGAATCAAGTGATTCCAGATCATCGTCCCCGCTGTCATTCATATCAGCATCTGCCGGGTTCTCCGCCCTTTTGCGGCCGGTGCCTGAGGCAAACCGCTGGCTGACACCCGTAGCGTTGCTGCCGCTGGGAAGATTTTCCACATCCAGGTCTACCCGCTGTACATCAGTACGTTGATCCATGATGTCTTCCTTAGCCGGGTAGTGCGGATAACCAGGAAAATCCTGGTCTGTCTTTTCATCATTGGACTCTTCCACTTCGCGTTTGCTGTCCATGGCCTTTGAAGGGTCGTTCTCGGGTATTCTTGGCCCTTTTTCGTCTTGCTTTCTGTCCATGAGGTTTTTATGAATGATCTATGAAAATGTTATGCCGCGTGCAACTGTTCCAGGCAGTAAGGAAGAAAATCCGGTATGGATTATCACAAGTCCCGCGTCTTACTGTAAAACCTGCATGAGAAACAAGTTCCGCATCCTGCCGATGCTTGCTTTTTTCAGCTGTGGTCATGCTTCAAGCTACCCCGTGGACATGAATACCAATCTGTTGCAAGGCAATTCTTCGGAAAGCGGCTTTGTACCTGCAGAACGAGGCAGCTGGGCTTATTTTCTCCGGCACCTGCCCATTGTTGATAGTCCTGTGCGAGACTACCGGGGCCAGCCGGTCGGGTACCAGGAAAAGCAGGCGGGCATCCTGCCTTATGATGTGGGCTCGCGCGATCTCCAGCAGTGCGCCGATGCGCTGATGCGCCTGAGGGCGGAATATCTTTTCAGCCAGCAGCGTACGGGAGAAATAGGCTTTCATTTTACCGATGGGTCGTATTATTCTTTCGATGCTTACTGCAAGGGATTAAGACCGGTATCAAAGGGGGCTGGCATCCGGTTCGTTAATGGAGCAACCGCAGCCCCGGATCATCCTTCTCTTCGGCGTTACCTCGATATCGTTTATACCTACGCAGGCACCATTTCACTGGCTAAGGAGCTTAAGCAGGCAGAAGACTTTGCCATCGGCACGGTCGTTATTTATGCAGGAAGCCCGGGCCATTGTTTCATGATCGTAGATGAAAAAACAGGCGAAGATGGTGAAAAGCTTTTTAAGCTGGCAGAAGGGTATACGCCGGCTCAGTCGATCTATATCCTGCGCAACCTGGAGGCAGATGGTAAATCGCCCTGGCATAAGCTGAAGAAAGGCGTGATCGAAACAGCCAGTTACCGTTTCACCAGGTATGAATTGAAAAAGTTCGAGTAGGGTCTTGGCCGACCGATTGAAAAAGGCGAAGGTCATATCGGGTTGCTTACCCTTCTCTATGACCTTCGCCTTTTATGATTATGCTGAAGTTTTGATGTTTAATAATCGTTCTCGGTCTTTTCGTCTTTTTTGTTAAAGATCTTCTGCAGGATATTTTTCTTTTTCTTTTTATCGTCGACCGGGGCTTCTCCTATTTTTGGCACTTTGGCGGTATCCTTTTTTGCAGGCTTGTTATCCCTTC
>DASTPZ010000100.1:0-5733 GCA_035761965.1 Flavisolibacter sp.
ACACTGACTACCCCCGACCTCGAATATGATGTAACCAATAAGATCGGCACCTATAAAAATGGTGGCAAGGTCGTCAACAAAAAATCTGTGCTTACGAGCCGGGAAGGCATTTATTATGCCGACCTGAGAGATATTTATTTCAAAAGGAACGTGGAGCTCAAAGATCCCGGCTATTACCTGAAATCAGATTCCCTGTGGTATAACACCGAAACTCAGCTGGCAAGGTTTATAGCAGAAACATATATACGCGACAGCAGCAACAGAGTGATCAGGACGAGGGAGGGTTTTTATGATCTTGCCAATAGTCATGCGGAGTTTTTTTCGCGCACGGTTGTAGAAGACGGATCTATGGTGATCTCGGCCAACGAGATGGCTAACGACGAAAAACGAAAGATCATCCAACTGCGCGGCCAGGCCGTGGTGAGGGATACCGCCAAGGGAACGGTGATCCTTTCCGAGGAAATGTTCATAGATCAAAATACCGATGCGGTGCTGGCCACTAAAAGGCCATTGATGATCATCAAGCAGGACGAGGATTCGATCTATGTAACGGCAGATACGCTTTTCTCCGGGCGCCTTACCGAACTTTATAAAAATGATACGGCCGCGCTGGCAAAGCTGGGGCTCCAGGAAAAAGACAGCGCGAACCGTTATTTCGAAGCCTACAGGCATGTGCGTGTTTTCTCCGATTCGATGCAGTCTGTCAGCGACAGCCTTTTTTATTCGTTCAAGGATTCCACTTTTCATTTATACTACGATCCTGTGGTTTGGAACAAACAAAACCAGATCACAGGCGACACCATCTTTCTCTATACAAAAAACAAAAAGGCTGACCGGGCCAGGGTGGTCGAAAACAGCTTTATCGTAAGCGAAGTGGAGCCTGGCGTATTCAACCAGATAAAATCCACGCGCATGGATGCCTTTTTTAAAGAGGGCACGATAGACTCAGTACGGGCAAAAGGTCTGGCCGAATCGGTTTATTTTCTGCAGGATGATGATAGCGCTTATACGGGCGTGAACCAGACCGCCAGTGATGCTATTGATATCTATTTTGAAAAAGGCGAGCTGTACAAGGTTATATTCCGGAGTGACTTGAAGGGAACGCTTTACCCGATCTCCCAAAAAGGTCCCGCTGAAGCAAGACTGCCTGAATTTCGCTGGCTGGTCGACCGGAGACCCAAGACCAAATACGAGCTTTTTGAATAAGAAGGCAAGTAATTTGAAACCCGAGCTAGGAAATTGCAGAGCCTTGAGCGCTTAACATTTCATCCTCCATTTAACTTTTCTTTTTCCAATTTAAGACTGGTCCTGCCGTTTCCATTCAAACCACCCCGTTATGATGAAAGCTTCGGCAGCGCTAATGTTTGCGATATTCTTCCTTTGTTCCATAGCAAACGCACAGCCCTACAAAATGGGATTAGGTCTCAGGTTCAGCACTGCCGACGCGGTAGTTGGCAATAGCATCAGCTTCAAATACTTTTTGAAAGAACAAATGGCAGTGGAAACCTTGCTGTCATTTGGCGATCCGCTGGCCGTGGGCCTTCTGCTGGCAAAGCACAGGCCTTTCGGCGAAGGATTCAGCTGGCTGTATGACGGTGGGGGTTATGTGGGTTTCAGTGGTCCGGGCAGGGCTGGCTTCCAGGGCATACTGGGCATAGATTATAAGGCAGGCACGCTGCCCGTAAATCTTTCGCTTGACTGGAAACCGGAACTCAACCTGTCGAAGGAATTCAGTTTTGAGCCGGCAGTGCTGGGAATAAGTGCCAGGTTCACATTGAAATAATTGCGCATATACGCAGAAATTTCGTCTCAAAACCTGCGGCTTTGCCTGTTATTTCTTAAAAATCCCTTAATATTTGCGGGATTGTGCAGGATTTTAATTTATTTTCGTTCTAATCGACTAACGAATGCTAAAAAGGGAACGACAGGCCTACATCCTGCACCAGGTCAATCTCCATAATAAGGTCTTATCGACTGATCTTAGTCAGCACATCAATGTGTCTGACGACACGATCCGGCGGGACCTGCAGGAGTTGGCAGAAGCGGGAAAGATCATAAAAGTTCATGGAGGTGCCCTATCTCCTTCCTTCCATTATGGCCATCATACCTCGAAAGAGGTGTATTCTTACACGCAAAAAAAGACGATTGCACAAAAAGCCGTTTCTTTGATCAAGGATGGCATGTTTGTGTTGACGAGCGGGGGAACGACCATTATTGAATTGGCGCGGGCGCTTCCTCCTCATCTGCATGCTACGTTCATTTCGGGAAGCATACCGGCGATCTTCGAATACATGAATCACCCGAACATCGACGTCATCGTCATAGGCGACAAGATCTCTAAAAACTCCAAGATCACGGTTGGCCTGGAGGCCGTATCGAGGATAAGGCAGCTTAAGGCCGACCTTTGTTTTATGGGGATCAATGCTATCAACCTGGAAAACGGTGTATCAGACAATGACTGGGACGTAGTGCAGATAAAAAAAGCCATGATAGAGTCCGCCCAGAAGCTTGTTTGCCTGACCATCGCCGAAAAGATCAATTCCCAACAGCCCATACAGGTTTGTGAGAGCAGAAAGATTGACACCCTGATCACAGAACTATCACCTGATAACCCGCTTCTCGAGCCCTATATCGAAGCAGGTATTAGGGTATTATAAGTTTTTACCGTATCCCTTGAGACTACTTGAACAACTATTTATTTACAGAACAATTAAAGTAAAGATTGCTATGAGAAAATTTCTCTACCTAATGTTTCTAAACATGGGTCTGCTGCTTTTGTGCTTTTCTTCATCCGCACAGGACAGAACGATCACCGGGGTCGTTATCTCCAGGGAGGATAGACAGCCTCTGGGAGATGTGTCGGTTAGCGTGAAAGGCAAAAACGTGGCAACAAGGACCTCGCCTTCAGGCGCCTATTCTATTAATGCAAGTACCGGCGACGTGCTGGTATTCACTTTTGTAGGCTTCAATGCCCAGGAGATTACCGTAAGGGATGCTTCGGTGATCGATGTTACCATGGCTTCGAGCCAGGGACAAATGGGCGAGGTGGTCGTAACTGCCTACAATATCAGGAGAGATAAAAAATCGTTAGGTTACTCTACACAAACCGTGGATGGTGACGATGTTGCCCAGACCCGTCGCGAAAACTTCATTAACTCCCTTGCGGGAAGGGTTGCAGGCGCCACGGTAACTTCCACTTCTGGTGTTCCGGGTGCTTCGTCCCAGATCATCCTCAGAGGTGCTACTTCAATGGGCGGTAACAACCAGCCCCTTTTCGTGGTAGACGGACAGGTATATGATAACCAATCGCTTAACCAGGAGGGCCTGATCGGTGGTCAGTCGGTTTCCTTTGCCAACCGTAACTCTGATTATGGCAACCGTGCGGCAGATATCAACCCTTCTGATATCGAGAGCATCACCATCCTCAAAGGCCCGGAGGCAACTGCTCTCTATGGTGCTGATGGTGCTTCCGGCGCGATCGTCATCACAACCAAGAAAGGAAAGGCCGGAAGAACATCAGTGACCTATGACAATTCGTTCAGGGCAGAAAAGGTCTACCGCTTCCCGGAGGTGCAAACACAGTATACCATTGGCAGGAATGGCGTTTATGACCCAACTGCCGTAGTAAACCCATTCAGCATCCTTGGTACATCCGCGGGCGCAGGTATCCCCGCAGCTTTTGGCCCCAGGATGCCCGATACGGCTACTATTTACGACAACCCGGGCAACTTCTTTAAAACGGGCTTTACACAACAGCACAACCTGAGCGTTGAAGGTGGCAGTGAACTGGCGAGCATTCGTTTTTCAACAAACTATACCAACCAGGAGGGTATTGTTCCCAATACGGGCTTTGAGCGCTTTACGGCAAGACTTTCCGGCTCAACCCGTCTGCTGAACAAGATCAACCTCAGCACCTCATTCAACTATGTTACAAGCACAACCGATAAGGCAAGCAAGGGTGCCGGTAGCTACCTGCTCAACCTGCTTACCTGGCCGGTAACGAGTGATGTAAGGAATTATGTGAACCCTGATGGAACAAGGGTTCCGCTGCGGAATGTGGTCAATGGCAACCTCTCACTCGAATATGATAACCCGCTGTGGGACGTGAATAAGAACATTGCACAGGACAAGGTGGACCGCCTTACCGGTAACGTGAACCTGAGCGCCGATGTCACAAAATGGCTTAACCTCGGTGCCATCCTCGGTATCGACTTCTATAACCAGAATGGTTACCTGGGTACTCATCCCCTCTCCCGTTTTGGCTTTGCGTCGAATGGATTCTACTCACTTTACCAGCAGAGCACACGCAACATTAATAATGTGTTCAAGGGAACAATCAACAAGCCTATTGGACAATTCACCAATACCCTGACCGTCGGTTTCGCTTATGAAGACAACCAGACAAAACTGGAGTCTCAGAAGGGAGAAAGATTCTTTGACAGGGACTTCTGGTCTATCAACAACACAGACCCTCTTTCAAGAGATGCAAGAACGACTTTCACCAATGTCAGGAAGTCGAGATTTTTCGGAAACCTCATTACAGGCTATAAGAACCTTCTTTTTATATCGCTCGCAGCCAGCAATGAAGGTGATTCCCGCTTTATGTCAAGGATCGTTGACAAGGACCCTTTCTTCTCTTATGGATCAGCTTCTATGAGCTTTGTGTTTACCGATATCAAGGGTGTTAAGAACAGCATTCCCTGGCTTAGCTTCGGAAAGGCAAGGGTTTCTTATGCCACTACCGGTAAAGGGCCTTATGCTCCTTATGTGATCGACTACCGCTTCACGCCGCAGATCACAACAGGCGGAGGCTATGCTTACGATGTAACAGGCAACAACTTCAACCTTGAGCCTGAGTTTACCAGGAACCTTGAATACGGTGCAGAACTGCGTTTCCTGAACAACCGTATTGGCATCGATATCGCCCGCTACTCACTCAAGAGTGAAAAGCAGCTTATCGCAGCACGCGCCTCTTATGGAACCGGCTTTATCATCAAATGGTTCAATGGCGGATTGGTTGAGAACAGGGGTATTGAAGTGCAGCTCACTGCCAACCCGATCAAAAAACGCAACTTCAACTGGGAGACCATCTTCAACTTTGATCGTAACGTAGGCGAGATCCTGGAAATGCCTTCTGACCTCCCCACCTATTACGATTCTGATACCTGGGTATTCGGAAACCTGCGTACCCAGTACTTCCCGGGAGCCAAGATCGGTAACCTCGCAGGCAATACCTTCAGAAGGAACAATGCCGGCCAGGTTCTGATCAGTCCTACCACGGGTCTTCCCGTTCGTGATGAGGAGTTCAGGACAGTGGGTGACCGTCAGCCAGACTTCAAGCTCGGCTGGGTGAACACCATCACCATCAAGGATTTCGACATTTCCTTCAACCTTGATTTCCGCAAGGGCGGGGATGTGTTCAATGCCACGGAATACCTTCTGTACCTCACAGGCTACAGCACCAAAACACTTGACCGTGAAAGTCCAAGGGTGATCGAAGGCGTTCTGCTGGATGGACTGGAGAACACTGCCAATCCGACCAGGAACAATATTGCCATCACGCCAATGAACAATTCTGACTTTTTCAATACCAATACCGCTTCGGAAGAAGATTTCATTGAGGATGTAAACTGGATGCGCCTCAGGGATGCAACGATAGCCTACAGGCTTCCTGCACGTGCCCTTGGCAACAGAAGGGTCATCAAAGGAGCAACGGTCTTCGTTACCGGCACC
>DASTPZ010000101.1:0-15936 GCA_035761965.1 Flavisolibacter sp.
CGGTTGTCGATAACGACGACGGCCGCATTGCGGATGTTTTTTAATCTTAAAGCATGTACATAGTCGGCGGTCAGCTTTTCTATCTTAAGCTGGCTGTTGAGACGGATATGGGTATTGACCGACTCGCCCGGGTGCAGGGCCCTGAGCTTATTGGCGAGATGAGGTATGAGCCGGGGAACTGCAGTGCGGCGGGCAGTAAGAGGCTCGGCCAGTGCATCTTCAATTTGCTTCGAGCTAAAGACCCCGTCGGCCGCGAATTTCCTGAGCCACCGGTTTCTTTCCTGGACGATCCTGTCGTTGGTCCTGCCAATTACAAGGGAGGAAGGACGGTTGGGGATGATGGACAAAGCGGTGATCTCCGCCAGCGAAAGGTGATCGGGATTTTTTTTGAAATAAAGCAGGGAGGCGGACTTTACGCCTTCAATGTTCCCGCCATAGGGAACAAGGTTAAGGTAGATCTGAAGGATCTCGTCTTTGCTGTATTTCCATTCAAGCTGAAACGCGCGGAATACTTCGATGCATTTCGATAGCATGTTCCTTCGCCTCGGTTCCAGCGCCCTTGCTACCTGCATGGTTATGGTGGAAGCACCCGAGGTGCGCTTCAGGCTCAGAACATTGTTGAAGGCCGCACGGCCGACTGCCAGCAGGTTGACGCCGGGATGGCTGTAAAAATACCGGTCCTCTTTTGCAATGATGGTTTGGCGCAGCAATGGAGAAATTTCATCCAGCTCGGTGCGCATCCTCCATTTTTCATCGCTGGTCAGAAAAGCATGTATGACCTCGCCATTGGCATCGGTGATGGTAGTGGAATACTCGATCCGGTCGGGTAAGGGAAAAAAGAGGTTGAAAAGGAGAAACAGGAGAAAGCAAATGCAGCCTGTTATTACCAATCTTTTAACAAGCTTCAGTAGATTCTGCTTTGTAACTTTCTCTTGTAATCGTTTAAATCTATATGGACTCATCGAGTCTGCCTCCTTAGCAAATAGTTCACCCCTCTAATTTCAGTTTTCTTTTTTAAATAAGAATACCGGAAGAGAATTTAACGCTTCGTTTTTTTTGCATTATCTTTTTTCCGCAAACACCAACCAACCAATATGCGTAATAAATATGTCTCGGCGATCACGCTTTGCAGTGTGATGGCTATGTTTTTGTTCGCCTGTAACCGTAACTATGTAAGTCTTCAGTCTACCACGGCAAAAGGTGAAGTGCCCCAGCTGGGCAACCTCGTATTCCGCTTCGATAAGTCCTTGTATCCCGATTCTCTTCTCAACAATTGGGATTCTACCAAGTATATCGAGTTTGAGCCGGCTATACCGGGTCGATTCAGGTGGAATGGTCCCGACGAGCTGGTTTTTTCTCCCTTGCAGCCCTTACTGCCTGCAACCAGCTACAAGGCAAGGATAAGCGACGAGGTCTTGCGGTTCAGTGAATACAACGATATCAAGGAGGCAGATGAAATAAACTTTAGTACTGCACCGCTCCAGCTCAACGATGCCTTTGTTACCTGGGTATTGCCAGAGGAAGGCGGAAGAGCAACTGCGGTTCCCCAGGTGAGCCTGCAATTCAATTACCCGGTAAAGGCCGATGATGTGAAAGAAAAGCTTCATGTAGAAGTGGAGGATAGCAAGACGGAGTTTTCCCTCGTGTCTGCCGGTACTGGTAATTCCGTCGTGCTCCGGTTGCCAGGCTTCAAAGCAGAGGACAGGAATTACGAGGCGAGGATCAGCATCGACAAAGGCCTGAAACCCGAAAAGGGTCAGAACGGGGCCAAGGAAGAATTGAGCTCGGTGCTTTCCATTCCATCGCCATATGTGCTTAATATCAATAATGTGGAATCGGAGCACGACGGCACCCAAGGCGTCGTTCATATCTATACCAGCCAGCAGCTCAAAGGGGAAAATGTTTCCAATTTCATACAGTTCTCTCCTGGTGTGAAGTATACTGTGGACTATGAGGATTTCGGCATCACGCTCAGGAGCGATAAGTTCGATCCCAACGACAGCTATACCTTCACCATCAATACCGGCCTGAGAGGAACAATAGGCGGTGTGCTCAAAGAGCCTTACAATGGCAGCGTGGCTTTCGGGCAGATCGAATCTGACGTAAAATTCACCAATGCCAAGGCTGTTTACCTTTCAAAAAGAGGAAGCGGCAATATTGAAGTTCGCATTACCAATACGCCCAAGGTCAAGCTGGTCATCTCCAAGATATATGAGAACAACCTGCTGATGGCATCGAGGTATGGCTATTATCCTTCGGACAGGGATGATACCGAAGACGGCGCCGAATATGCTTCCTATGAAGAGGAGGGTTATGGCTACAGCGATGCGATGGCTGGTGATGTGATCTACTCAAAAGAGATCGATACCCGATCGCTTCCAAAATCAGGCGCAGGACGCATACTCGACCTGAGTAAATTCGAAGACAGGCTGCCCGATTCCAAGGGCATCTATCATGTAATGATCCGTTCCACCGAAGACTACTGGATCCGCGACAGCCGGTTTATTTCTTTTTCTGATCTCGGTTTGATCGCGAAGCAGGGCGGCGATAAGATGCTCGTGTTTGCCAATTCCATCAGAACGGCTGCGCCCTTGTCGGGCGTTACCATCAATGTTTACGGCTCCAACAACCAGCTGCTTGGTACGGCAGCCACCAATGCCGATGGGGCGGCTGAAGTGCCTCTGCCGGCAAAAGGCTTTAACGGGTTCAAGCCGGCCATGGTGATAGCCAAGACCGCAGACGATTTTACCTACCTGCCTTTCAGCAATACCAGGGTAAACACTTCACGGTTCGATGTAGGAGGGAAACGCACAAATGTTACGGGCCTGGACGCTTTTGTATACGCGGAGCGGGATATATACCGCCCTGGAGAGACCGTTAACTTTTCCCTGCTGCTGAGAGACAATACCTGGAAAACGCCTGGTGCCATACCGGTGAAGCTTAAATTCCTTCTGCCAAATGGAAAGGAGCTTAAATCGTTCCGTAAAAGCCTTAACGAGCAGGGTGCTGCCGATGGAAGCATAGAGCTTTCAACCGCAGCCATCACCGGCAGCTATTCGCTCGAAATTTACAGTTCCAATGATGTGCTGCTCACCACAAAGAATTTTATGATAGAAGAGTTTGTGCCAGACAGGATCAAGGTGTCGGCTCAACTCGACAAACCCTATCTCCAGCCATCCGACAGGGCTAACCTGCAGATCGGCGCAGTGAACTTCTTCGGACCCCCTGCAGCCAACCGTAACTACGAGACCGAGATACAGGTGCAGCAAAAACAGTTCTCTTCAAAAAAATATCCCGACTACGATTTCAGCCTTGCCAACCAGAAGAGCTTTTTCGATAAGGATGTGCGGGAGGGAAAAACGAACGAGCAGGGACAGGCTTCGGAGCAATACGAGATTCCGGCCATGTACGCGAATTCAGGCTTGCTTCAGGCAGCCTTTTATACGACCGTCTTCGACGAGACCGGTCGCCCCGTCAGTCGCCATATAACGACGGATATTTATACACAGGATGTTTTTCACGGCATCAGGGATGACGGATATTATTATTACGCGCTCAACCAGCCGGTCAGCTTCGGGCTCGTTTCTGTCAACAGGGAAGGCAAGCCGGTAAGGGCCCAGGCAAGGGTGGTGATCGTGAAGCATGAATACCGGACCGTACTGACGAGGAGCAGCAGCGGCTATTTCCGCTATGAGTCGCAGGAAGATAATAAGATACTGTCAGACCAGGAGCTTGCCGTTGGTGCAGGAACCTCGATCAACTATGTACCCCGCACGCCCGGCAATTTTGAGATCAGGGTATACCGGCCGGGAGCCAATGCCTATGTAAGCAAGAGGTTTTACAGCTATGGCTCATGGGGCGCCGACAACAGCTCTTTCGAGGTCAATACCGAAGGCCATGTAGATATAGAGCTTGATAAGGAAGCTTATGAATCGGGCAATACGGCCAAGCTGCTATTCAAAGCACCATTCAGCGGACGCATGCTCGTAACGATCGAAACCGATAAAGTGCTTTCCTATCGTTATATCGATGTATCGAAGAAAACAGCGTCCATGGATCTGAAGCTGGAGACAGGCCATGTTCCGACAATCTATGTTACAGCCACCCTCATTAAGCCGCACGAGGTATCTGATATACCACTTACTGTTGCCCATGGCTTCCAGGCCATCAAGGTTGAAGAGAAGGGCAGGAAAATACCTGTGGAGATCACGGCCCAGCAATCGGTGCGGTCGAAAACGCACCAGAAGGTGAGGGTGAAGGCTTTGCCCGGCAGTTATGTGACCCTGGCTGCTGTTGATAATGGCGTGCTCCAGGTGACCAATTTCAAGACTCCAGATCCATATGCCTACTATTACCAGAAGAAAGCGCTCCAGGTAAGCGCCTTCGACATGTATCCCTTGCTCTTCCCCGAGCTGAGGGCAAGACTGAGCAGCACCGGCGGCGATGGAGAGTTGGACATGGATAAAAGAGTGAATCCCATGCAGGCAAAACGTGTTCGGATCCTTTCTTACTGGAGCGGGCTGAAAAAAGCCAATGGCAGCGGCATAGCCGAATTTGAATTCGATATCCCGCAGTTCAGCGGACAGGTGCGGCTGATGGCAGTAGCCTTCAAGGATGAAAAGTTCGGTTCTTCGGAAGCTACCACAACCGTTGCCGACCCGCTTGTATTGAGTACAGCGCTCCCGCGCTTCATGAGTCCCGGCGATACCGTGCTGGTACCAGTGACCATATCAAATACAACCTCGAAGCCGGCGCAGGGGCAGGCGGCTATACAGGTAAGCGGACCGGTAAAGGTGCTGGGTGGCAGCAGTGTTCCTGTAAGCCTGGCCGCCAATAGCGAGACGAGGGCAGATTTTAGGGTCGTGGCCGACCGGGATGTGAACATCGCCAAAATAGCCGTAACGGTGAATGCGCTGGGTGAGAAGTTTACGGAGGATATAGAGATCTCGGTTCGTCCGCCTTCAACCTTGCAGAAGCTGTCTGGCAGCGGCTCCATTGCCGGCGGCGCTACACAGAAGATCAGTATTCCGCAAAGCGATTTCCTCCCCGGCAGCTTTTCCTATGAGCTCGTGGTAAGCCGGTCGCCCATAGTGGAGATAGCCGACCAGCTGCGTTACCTTGTGCAGTATCCTTATGGCTGCACAGAGCAAACAGTATCGGCTGCATTTCCTCAACTGTATTATGGCGACCTGGCCGAGCTGATGGGCAAGTCGTATGGGAACCAGCGTCAAAGCGCCAATGCCAATGTAATTGAGGCCATACGAAAGATCAGGATGCGCCAGCTTTACAACGGAGCAGTAACCTTATGGGATGGGGAAGGAGAGGCGCATTGGTGGACAACAGCCTA
The DNA here is from genome assembly GCA_035761965.1 of Flavisolibacter sp. GTDB lineage: Bacteria > Bacteroidota > Bacteroidia > Chitinophagales > Chitinophagaceae > Flavisolibacter. The sequence goes on from DASTPZ010000101.1 coordinate 5,348, forward strand.
TGCCGCACATTTCCTGCTCGAAGCCAGGAAGGCGGGTTTTGATGTGGATAATAGCCTTATCGAGACCATGCTCTCCTATCTTGCCAACAGGCTGAAGACAAAAGAAACCATCAGCTATTATTATAATCGCAACCAGAACCGAAAGATTGCACCGAAAGAAGTTGCCTATAGTCTTTATGTGCTATCACTGGCAGGGCGCTCCCAGGTTTCTGTTATGAACTATTACAAGGCCAATACCGGATTGCTTGCGCTCGACAGCAGGTATCTCCTGTCTGCAGCCTATGCCATTTCCGGCGACAAGCGTTCGTTCAACTCCATGCTACCCGGCGCTTTCAGCGGCGAGGAATCGGTGCAGGAGACCGGGGGCAGCTTCTACAGCTACCTGAGGGATGAAGCAATTGCGCTGAATTCTTTGATCGAGGTGGATCCCCGCCATGCACAAATACCGGTAATGGCAAAGCATGTGAGCAATATGCTCAAGGCGGAACGTTATCCTAACACGCAGGAGAGGGCATTTTCCTTTCTTGCCCTAGGTAAGCTGGCCCGAAGTGTAGATGCAGGAACTACTGCAGAAGTGAGGGCCAACGGAAAACTTATCGCTAAGGTCGATGGCAGCTGGAAGGGCAGCAGCAGCCAGATTGGGACAAATGGTGCCGAAGTTTCGGTGAAGGGCAGCGGCCGGATCTATTATTCATGGGTTGCTGAGGGTATCAGCCGCTCAGGGGCTTATAAGGAGGAAGACAATTTTGTAAAAGTAGGAAGGAGGTTCTTTGACCGCTTTGGCAGGCCATTGAGTGGAACGGCCTTCAGGCAGAACGACCTTGTTATCGTGGAGATCACGCTGGATAAGGCCTTCAGCGGTCCTATAGAAAACATAGTTATCACCGACCTGTTGCCTGCCGGTTTCGAGATCGAGAACCCGAGAACGAAGGAACTGCCGGGAATGGATTGGATCAAGGATGCGTCTGAGCCTGTAGCGCTTGATGTGCGGGACGACAGGATACATTTCTTTATCAACGCCTACGGCGACAGGCAGAAATATTATTATGCTGTAAGGGCCGTATCGCTGGGATCGTTCTGGCAGGGACCTGTTGGTGCCGATGCCATGTACGATGGAGAGATACACTCCTACCATGGTGCTCAAGGCATAACGATTTCGCGGTAAGCAGCATTAACCTGCCGGAAATATCGGGCAGAAAACAAAGGACGAAGCGGGAAATTCGCTTCGTCCTTTGTATAAAAGCACAGGACAATTACAATTATTTTTACACCTGCTGGCCTTGGCGCCATTCATTGATCATGGATGAAAGGAAACACATAGCGCTTGTTTGCAACCCTACCCGCGAGAACCAGAAGGCCCTTCGCATGACCAGCCAGATCGCCTCCCTGCTGGAATCGCGGCAGGTAAGGTACAGCATTTACGCAGAATCATGGCCAATGTCCTGGCGGGATACAACGGAAGTATGGATCATTGGCGGAGATGGCACGCTCAACTGTTTTATAAACCAGTATCCCGACATCAGCCTTCCTCTCGGAATTTTTGCCGGCGGCAGCGGCAATGATTTTCACTGGATGCTGTACGGAAATATCGGCCTGGAAGCGCAGGTGGATAAATACCTGGACGCGCGTGTAAAGCAGGTAGATGCCGGAGTATGCAATGGCCGGATCTTTCTTAATGGGGTCGGTATCGGCTTCGATGGCGCTATTGTAAGGGATCTGCTTGGAAAGAGAAAGCTCGCGGGCAAGGCTTCTTACCTGCTGTCGATCCTCAAGCATATCATGACCTATCACGAAAAGCCCTGCACCCTGCTGATGAAGGATGAGATATGGGAGCAGGATTGCTTTATGGTCAGCATGGCCAATGGCAGCAGATATGGCGGAGGTTTTATGGTAGCGCCGGAGGCATCGGTTACAGATGGATTGCTTGATCTCAATGTGGTTGGAAAGATATCGCCTATCAACAGGATGCGTTATCTGCCGGTCATAGAAAAAGGTGAGCACCTTGGCCTGCCCTTCATCCGGTACCAGCAGGAAGCCTCACTGGTATTGAGTGCGCCCCTGAACCTGCACTGCCATGTGGATGGCGAGTATATGTATGCATCAAGGTTCGAGATCGAGGTATTACCAGCCCGATTTTCTTTCCTCTACTATGATCCTTCTTTTTCTCACAAATAGTTTTACAAGAAAGAACCCGGCAATAAAGCCTCCTATGTGGGCGGCATAGGCAATGGTGCCTGCTTCTTCACCGCCAAGGGCGCCCATTCCATTGATGACCTGGAAAACAAACCAAAGTCCCACCACAATGATCGCCGGTATGGAAATGATTAGAAAGACGAACCAGACATGAACACGCCGTACCGGGTGCTGGAGAAGATAGCCTCCCAGTACGCCGGCGATAGCACCCGAGGCTCCAAGGCTTGGTATAAGAGGGTTCTGGTTAAAATAATAGGTGGCAAAAACATGGCTGAGGCTCGCGATGATCCCGCAAAGAAGGTAAAAGATCAGGTAGTTGAGATGGCCCATATCGCTTTCAAGGTTGTCGCCGAATATCCATAGGTAGAGCATATTGCCCCCGATATGGGCAATTCCTCCATGCATGAACATGGAGCTGAGAAGGGTAAGATAAACGGGGATGCCTGTACGTCCCAGGCCCGGCTGCTGCTCAAGCTCGCCTGTTATGGGATTTTGTTGCATAAGAGGCTTGGTAACGATATCTTCGCCCGTAAGTATCTCAGCAGGAACAGTAGAATAAGAGAATGTGAAGGGGATGTTATTTGCCCAGTCCTGCAAAAAGATAAAGACCAGTATATTGATGAGGATGAGAATGTAGTTAACGAAGGGGGTCAGCCGCCTGTCACGGTTATCATCGCCAATCGGAAGAAGCATGGTTATTTTTTAGCTTTTGATGCAAATGCCATTCCGCTCATAAAAAAAAGTCCGGACGGGCCCGGACTTTTCAAATATATGGGAGTGATCGGTTTAATAGTTATCCCTATAGCCGCCGCTGCCGCCGCCACGGTAACCGCCACCGCCGCCGCCGTTACCACCACGGTAACCGCCGCCGCCGCCGCCACCTTTCTTGTAGCCGCCGCCACCGCCGCCGCCAAAGCCGCCTCTTTTCTTGAAGCCGCCATCGCCGCCTTCTTTAGGACGCGATTCGTTTACAACCAGGTTCCTGCCTTCTACTTCGCTTCCATTAAGCTGAGCAATAGCCGCCTGGGCCTGATCGTCGTTAGGCATTTCCACAAAGCCGAAGCCCTTGCTCCTTTGTGTGAATTTGTCCATGACGATTTTAGCAGAAGCTACTTCACCAAAGGGTGTAAACATGTTGGCAAGGTCCTGATCCTTCAGGCCCCAGCTAAGGTTTCCTACGTAAATGTTCATTTTGAGAAAAGTTTAAAAAACAATAAAAGTGTTTACAGCTACCAGGAAACAATGAACATTTACCCAACGTTCAATGAAAAGGAAAACTGAAAGAACACAAATCGTAACGAATATAAGGAAAAATAGATTGAATCAGTCCCCTGGCTGAAAAAGAAAACTGCCCGCTACAGACGGGCAGTTCCTTATTAGTCGAAAACCTGTATCTAAGTTATTGTTTTACAAAGGTTGTGGTTTCAATTTTACCATTTCCATTGTCTAGGCGGAGCACATACATGCCCGAGGCGAGTCCGCTCACGTCGATCATGGTATTCGATACGCCTCTTGCAGGCGTTACTACCCTGATGATCCTTCCATCGGCTGTGCTGATGGAAAGCCTTGCATTCGATCCCAGCTGGCTGTGCTGCAGGGTGAGCTGGCTTCTGGCCGGGGAAGGATAGGTCTTAATACCATTCGAAAAGCTGTTGTTGTTCACCAGCTTCACGATGCCGCTGTATTTGGTCGCACCATTAAGGTCAACGCTCTTGACCCTGTAATAGATCACATTACCCTTGGCTGCTGGATCCGTGAGGGAATACACGGACCTGCCCTGGGCATTGATGCTGCCTACAGAGTTGAAAGTGGCGCCATTGGTGCTTTTCTCAAGCTGGTATTCTTTTACGTCGATCTCATCGGCCACATCCCATTTTACGTTCACAGCCTGGCTGTTGTCGACGCGGTTGGCAACGATACCCATAAAATTCACGGGCAGCGGACCGGGAGCAATGGTGCCTACGGCAAAATCATCGAAATCGCTGAACCTGGGCTCGGGTATCACATAGGTGAACTCGACCCGGTAAGTGATATTGGGGCCGGTAGTAATGTCCTCATCAATCAAGCGAAGGCAAACGACGCCTGAGTCGCCAAAATGTGTGAGTGGATTCAGCGGGTCGATGTAAGCTGCGGGACCGCTTGCGCTGAACTCAGAGAATGCCCTGAATCCGCTCCTGGCCACAACTTCCTGGAAGGTAACGTCGCCACCGGGGCTGCTGGTTGTAGTGAGGCGCACAAGCGAAACATTGAAGCGGTCAAGGGTTGCACTGGGAACGATGTAGTAAAAGCCTACTTCGAAAATGCCTGGCAGCTGGCTGGTGCTTGCCACTGGCGGCGATACGATCGTTACCACCCTGTTAGGAGCCGGCGGAACCTGGCGTCCGGGCAGATCTGAGCCGAGCTCGGTCCAAATACCCCTCGTTGTATTGTAATAAAAAGCACTATCAAAGGTGATATTGCCATACACACTGGGAGAGGTGAACCCTCCTGTTCCATTCGTGAAATCCTGCGTAACAGCCGGACAGTTGCCGGGTAAAGTCGATGTTTCGTTTTGGGCACTTAGCCGCTCAAAGGAAAGCACGGCCAGCGCCATAAAAAGGGTTCTGGAAATTGAAAGGTAAACATGTTTCATAGTCGCTAATTATTAAGAGTGAACAAAAGCAAAAACGTTGGTCTTCTTCGGGATGACGGCAAAGGCAGTTTTTCGCTAGCGGCGACTAAGGAAAATGGATAGATACGGCAGTGTTTGCAAAAAGCATTCCCTCTGCAAAACCTTCATTAGCAGATGAGTTGGCGGGCAATAAAGCGACGGGAACAAGGGGAAAATTCCGGGAATGGGAATAGGTAGGCAAATAAAAAATCCACACTTTTTGAGTGTGGATTCTATAAAAGATAAAAGTGTGGCTATTATTCAGCAACTACTTCAAAGCTCACTTCAGCATGCTGACCATTGCCAAAGTCGATCGTAGCCTTATAAGTGCCCAGCTCTTTTACATCGTCAGTGATGTGGATCTTCCTGCGGTCGATCTCATATCCCTTCTGATCCTTGATGGCCCGGCTGATCTGGATAGGTGTTACACTACCGAAGATCTTGCCGCTGGTACCTGTTTTGGCGCCTACTCTGAGTGGTGCTTCGTTCAGCTTGGCAATAACGCTGTTGATCTGGGCCAGCATCAGGTCTTCCTTCTTTTTGGCGACCTTCAGTCTTTCTTCCAGCTGCTTCCTGTTGGAAGGATTGGCTTCTACAGCAAGTTTGCGGGGGATCAGAAAATTACGGGCATAGCCGTTCTTAACTTTCACCAGCTCGTTCTTGCCGCCCAGGTTATCAACGTCCTGAATTAAAATGATTTCCATTGTTTGTTGTTTTAGCCCAATCCCGAACGGGTCCGGGACTGTCCATCCCGGGCTAATTCCGGGAGTTAGAGTTAAAGAATTTTATTTCAAAAGATCTGTTACGTAAGGCAGTAAAGCCATCTGGCGGGCCTTTTTGATGGCATCGCTCACTTTACGCTGGTACTTCAATGAGTTACCGGTAATGCGGCGGGGCAGCATCTTGCCTTGCTCGTTCAGGAACTTTTTCAGGAACTCGATGTCCTTGTAGTCGATATAGCGGATACCATACTTCTTGAAGCGGCAGAATTTCTTAGGACGCTTCTCGCTTTTAATGGCCGTCAGGTATTTGATTTCATTTGCTTTTGCCATGATCAAGCCTCCTGTATTTTTTCGGTTCCGGTAGGTACGCCAGTCCTCTTTTTACGGTTATACTCGACGGCGTATTTGTCGAGCTTGGTAGCCATGTGACGGAGCACGCTCTCATCACGCAGAAGCTGGATCTTCAGCTTCTCATTGAAGTCGGATGGCGCAGTAAATTCCACAACCCAATAAAGACCAGTGGTCTTTTTCTGGATCGGGTACGCCAGTGATTTCAGTCCCCATGGATTTTCCGCAACGATCTGGCCGCCATTGTCTGTAACCAGCGTTGTGTACTTTTTCTGCGCGGCTTTGAATTCATCGTCGCTCAGAATAGGGGTAAAAATCACCATCAATTCGTAATTGTTCATTACCCTGTTTTTTAAATTGGTTAATTAATTTTTCCCTTCTTTCCAGCCGCATGGCTTTTTGAAGGGAGCGCAAAGGTAAGGCCCGGGAAGGAAAAAACCCCGGCAAAAGCAGGTTTTTTGGCTCCAGGGCTGTTAAATCGGCCGAAAAAACCCCGGTTAAACGGCAGAATCGACTGTCCACCAGCCGGCTGCAATGGAAAACCAGGGTAAAGCCTGACCATTTCGAGGCATTCTCATGCAAGCGAGAATTTTTTGGGTTCTATGTCAGGAGATAACATAAGAAGGCCTGAAAGGCGGGTCTTATCGCACTGCGGCCAGCTTGGCCAGGACCTCGATCCTGTTTTTCAGCCTTTCGAGATCGGCCCTTATTTTTCTCTCGAAAAAGAGCTTGACCAGGGGAGAAAATACGCGGGCCCAGGGAGAAAGCTCATGTTCCACCTTCACGTCCACCCTTGTGTGCTGAACACCGTGCGGGTTTAGAGAAAGGCTGAGATATGTCCCATACCGCCGGCCGGCTGTTTTGAGCGCGAAGGCCTGCGGACTGTCAAATTCCACCAGCTCCATCACAACCACGCGCGACCTGCCGAAACATTTCAGCGAAACACTCATCCTGGCACCATCGGCCAGTGGTTTGAGGTAAACCGGCCTTATGGAAAGAACGCCACGCACCCAGAAAGGACCATTGGAGGGATCGAATGCGTAGGCTGCCACTTTCGCGGGCCGGGCCTTAATATATGTAGTTGCCTGAGCAGAGATGACCATGATGAACGGTTGCGTGATCGTTGCCTTGCCATCGCAAGGTGAAAGGTTCTCATGGCATGAAAGCGGGTATGAATTGACCGGCTCTTTATTCTTCGTACATCCATTTTCTGAATAGCGGCGCTGTTTCCTGGCTTACAATGATCTTATGACCGCAATCGGGAAAATTCAGGTAAACTTCAAGCTTGACCTTTTCATAGGTCCTGAAGCTCCGGACAAAAGTTATGTTGATCAGGTAACGCCGATTGGCCCTGAAGAAAATCGTTTCATCCAGTTCTTCCTCCAGGGCGGAAAGATTCTTATCGCAGAGATATTTTTTCTCGTCCTTGTCTACGGCTATTACAAGGGTGTCGTCCCGGTAAATGAAAGCGATGTCCGCAACTTTGAGTGCTATGTTCTCATTGCCCCTGCGAACGATCAGCCTTGTTTTCTTCTTTTTCATGGTAGAGCGCTCCATTAACTACGATTTGATTCGTAATTTATGAACAAAAGCTTTAAAATTTTTGTCAAGGACTGCTCAATTGATGAATGGCGGACCCTCAGACCGTACACGCACTAAGCTTTCAATGCAGGTATTATTCAGCATCGGTTCTATAGTCTTTTGCCAGGTGTAAAAAATCCTTTGCAGCCATGCACCGGTTTTTTCGATTCTTTTTTTAATGGCTTGAAGTTTCATAATTCATGGTTGGGGGAATATGAGCAAAACAGGTGAAGCGATCCCAGTCGACTAGTGGTCTAATTACAAAACCTAGCTAATGAGAAATCTATTTTTATTGTGTGCGGGACTATTCTTTTTATTCACAAGATCAAATGCACAGGACAGAGTTATTACAGGTACAGTAAGGGACAGCCTTGGACAGCCTCTCTCCGGCGTCAGTATCAAAGTAACAGGAATGAGAACCGGTACCGCCACCGATGGTGCAGGTGCTTTCACGCTCACTGTTCCGCAGGGCGCCCGAAGCATCGAGGTATCGAGTGTGGGTTATACCATGCAGGTCGTAGGCATACCTTCCGGCGGAAGCCTGGGTATTACCTTGCTTCAGGATGCAGGGAACATGAATGAGGTAGTGGTGACCGGTTATGCACGTCAAAGGCGGTCGGAATATTCGGGGGCTGCTTCAAAGGTAACGGGAGAACAGATCAGGAATTTTCCAGTGGCTTCGTTTGACCAGATGCTGCAAGGGAGGGCTCCAGGCCTGACGGTGCTTAGCGGTAGTGGGCAGCCCGGCAGTGCAGCTACGCTAATTCTCCGGGGACCATCATCCATACAGGGTGGCAGTGCCCCATTATTTGTAGTGGATGGTGTGGCAGTTGAGTCGGGTGTTTTTCAAAGCATCAACCCAAATGATATCGCGTCCATCGATGTGCTGAAAGATGCATCTGCGGCCGCGTTGTATGGCAGCCGTGGAGCCGCGGGTGTTATTGTTGTAACTACCAGGCGCGGATCGGGCGGTAAGATGAAGATGGGCTATAGCGGGCAGTTTGGCGTGAAGGGAACCCCTGTATTCAACTACGATATGATGAACTCTGCGGAGCTTTTAAAAGCCCAGGAAGACCTGGGCCTGCAGATTCCCAACAGTACCGTGTCGGCATGGCAATCAGGTGGGCTGCCCACGCTGCCGGGCTGGCAATATTCGCGGCTTAATCCAAACAAGCTTTCAGGTGGTGTACTGGTTCCAAAGACCGCGGCAGATTTCGACTATGGGGATCGCCAGCTCGACAGTCTTCGCGCCATCAATACTGATTGGGATGATCTCTTTTTCCGTAATGGCAATTTCAGCAATAACGAGATCAGCTTTTCCGGCGGTACAGGTAAAACAAGACTTTATTCCAACCTCGGGTATTATTCGGAAGAAGGCATCAGCGCACCTTCTGATATGAAGCGGGTAACGCTGCGCACGAATATGGATTATTCCGATGATCAGCTCACCTTTGCCTTCAGCAGTAATCTCGGTTATACCCGGCGAAACCTTCAGGCCAATCCTCTTCAGGGATTGATCATCGATCCCTTTCTTGCTCCAAGAACCACTCCACCATACATTACCGCCAGGAGAGCGGATGGCAAATACAATGTAAATGCCGCCCAGCCTTACTTCGGTCCCAATATGCTGGATGCCATCCAGTATAATAAGGTATACAACGACCAGGTAAAGGGAATCCTGGGACTATCGCTTAATTATAATTTCTCTAAACATGTTTACGGCAGCGCGCTTGCAGGTATCGACTTCAGGGAGACCAACAATACCACTTACAATGATCCGAGGGCTTTCGACATTGCATCGAACACCAATATCAGGACCCGCTCGGGCACTATGATTGAAGCCATCAACCGTTTTCTCCAGGTAAATACCAGGGCAAGCATAGGGTATCGAAACACGCTGGCCAGGCTGCACGATATGGATGTGAACCTCACCGCAGAATACCTCAAATATTACGCAAAGACCTTCAGTGCACAAGGGTTTGGTATTGATATCAAGCGCCCCAATACACTGGCCGCTGTAACTGCGGGCAATGGAGCCAACCAGCTTTTCCAGGCTGTAACCGGCACACGCAGTCAACGTGCCATCGTATCCTTTATGGGCAATGCACGATACAGTTTTAACCGCAAATACACGCTAACCGGTACTTACCGGTATGATGGTGCATCGAACCTGCCTGAGGATAACCGTTTCCAGGGCTTTTATGCAATTGGTGCTATATGGGATGTGATGAGGGAGTCCTTCATGGGCAATAGCCGTCATATCAATGCTCTTCGGCTCAAGCTCAGTCATGGCCAGTCGGCTAATGCAGATAACTTCCCGTTTGGCGATTTTGGTTACCTGCCTACATATGTGCAGGCCCTCACGCCGGGTGGAACGCTTGGCATCACGGCCAATAATGCGGGTAATCCCCAAGGCGATTGGGAGTACACTACCACCACCAACCTGGGTATTGAGTTCGGCCTTTTTGGCAACCGCCTCTCAGGTGATGTGCAGGTTTACAATAAGGTTACTGACAATCTTTTTGCCAGGCTTACCCTTTCATCTACCGGAGGCTTTGCTGCACAGAACGTAAATGCCGGCAGCATGTACAATAGGGGAATAGAGTATGCATTCAGCTATGATGTGATCAGAAACAGGTTACTGACCTGGACGGTAAATGTGAATGGCGCCTACAACAGGAACAAGGTGACCAGCCTCGGTACCGTCACTTCCTTCGAGCGGGGTACTGAGCTCATTAAAGTAGGCCTGCCCATAGGGTCGCATTATGAAGTGAAGTGGGCAGGGGTAGATGCGGCTACGGGTTCGCCGCTTTATTTTGATAGGGAAGGCAAGCTTACTTCCAGTTATTCACCAAATGACCGGGTACAGGAGTTTGGTACCTGGGTTCCTCCTTATACCGGCGGTTTTGGAACCGACCTGCGGGTAAAAGGCTTCAGCTTTTCCGCCTTCTTTAATTATGCCGCCAAAACTTACCGGGTCAACAACCTGGAGTTCTTCATGGAGAACCCGGGTTTCCTGCAAAGCGGATTTAATCAGGCCAGGTCGATGAACTTCTGGAAAAGACCCGGGGATGTGGCCAGCACGCAAAGCCCGC
>DASTPZ010000102.1:0-13716 GCA_035761965.1 Flavisolibacter sp.
TTGTGCCCACGGTGGTGAGCAGGATATTGGTAATAAGAAAGCCTGAAAGAACAAAAAATATATCCAATCCTATCCAGCCGAAAAACAGGTAATGATTGATAAAGCCGAAATTGTGATAAATGACCACCAGCAGGCTGGCCAGCCCGCGTAACCCGTCCAGGGCAGGGTAGTAGGATCTTTGGACAGGACCTTCGCTCATAGGGATGGTCAGGTGGTTTTGCCCAAAGATAATTTCCGCACAATATACTTTCCTATCATATCAAACTCGAGGTTCACCTCATCGCCTTCCGACAAGAACTGCAGGTTGGTATGTTCGTAAGTATAGGGAATAATGGCTACCCTGAAATGGTCTTTACCAACCCCAAAAGCCGTCAGGCTGATGCCGTTGATGCAGATGGAGCCTTTTTCAATGACAAGGGGGCCAAATTCATCGGGAAAGCCGAACTCGATCTCGAAGCTTCCCTGCCTGTCGATAATGGACAGGCACCGTCCCCTTGCATCTACGTGTCCCTGAACAAAATGGCCGTCCAGTCTCGAAGAGGGAAGAAGGCTACGTTCCAGGTTCACCCGGCGGCCCGGCTGCCAGGCGTTGAGCTCGGTTTTTTCGAGGGTTTCCTGCACTGCAGTTACCCTGTGCGAGCCATTCTCGACGGCCTCTACCGTAAGGCAAACCCCGTTGTGAGCGATGCTTTGATCAATCTTAAACTCGGCGGAAAGCGGTGACTCGACCCAAAAATGCTTGTTGGTACCCGAAGCCGACACTGCCTTGACGAGGCCAAGCGCCTCGATAATTCCCGTAAACATGGGGTAAAATTCGGCTTTTTGCATTTTATTTTGGAATAAACCGGATTGGACGCTTATCTTTGCTACCCGAAAAATTCGGAACTAAAAATCATTTAAGGAGGTATATAGCATGCTTATTATTGATTCAAAGGACTGTGAGAACATAGATAAGGCCCTTAAGAAGTACAAGAAGAAATTCGAAAAGGCCAAGATCTTGTTGCAGTTGCGTGAAAGACAGTCTTTCACCAAGCCTTCTGTCAGACGCAGGGGCCAGGTGCTGAAAGCTGTTTACAAGCAGAAGATAGCAAGCGGAAAGATCGAAGCATAAGCTTCAGCCTCTTCAACATATTTCATAGCTGCAAGGTTTTTAGTACTTTGCAGCTATTGTTTTTTTATGCAGTCCGCGCACCCGGTCATCCAACCTTTTATAGACTATCTCAAGTTTGAAAAACGGTATTCCCGTCATACCATACTTTCGTATGAAACGGACCTGGTTGCATTTTTTGACTACCTCGTTGTGCAATATGGCGAAGTTCCGCTCAGCCAGGTATCGCATATCTACATACGCAGCTGGCTTGCTTCGCTTAAGGATGAGGGGCTGGCGGCCCGGAGCATTAACCGCAAGATCTCCACGCTGAAATCCTTTTTCAAATACCAGTTGCGAACGGGCGGTCTTTCCAAGACACCCATGCACAAGATCGTAGCGCCCAAAAACGAAAAACGCCTTCCTGCCTTTGTTGCTGCCGAGGACCTGGGCACACTCTTTCAGCATGTTGAATTTCCTGATGACCATAAAGGCCGGACAGAGCGTTTGCTCCTGATGATGCTGTATCAAACAGGTATGCGTCTTAGCGAAGTCATCAACCTGCAGGATAACCAGGTCAACCTCTCGGGCTTCAACCTTAAAGTACTAGGTAAGGGAAATAAGGAGCGAATAATACCCATAAGTCCGCAGTTGATGTCTGACATTCAGCACTATCGGCAGGCAAGGTCGGTGAGCCATGGTACGGTGCTGGCCGATGAAAAAGGAAAGCCCCTGTCGCCCCGGCGCGTCTACGACATGGTGAGGCGTTACCTGAGCCTGGTAACCACGGTAGAAAAGCGCAGCCCGCACGTGCTCCGACACAGCTTTGCCACCCATCTTACCAACAATGGCGCCGATCTCAACGCAGTGAAGGAACTGCTTGGACACAGCAGCCTGGCCGCTACACAGGTCTATACCCACAATACCATTGAGAAGCTGAAGAACGTCTATAAAAAAGCGCATCCGAAGGCGTGAGGACCGGCCCGGTTTTCACAAAATTTAATGCCTGTTTTGCTTGGTTTGAAAAGCAGAGTAAACTAACTTCATAGTGTATCGGATACATACAGCTCTTTATTTATTGTTTCATTATCTAAATGCGATTTCTATGAACGTTAACATTCAAACTGTGCATTTTGATGCGGACCGGAAGCTACTGGACCACGTACAACAAAAAATAGCCAAGCTTACCCAGTTTCACGACCGCATTATTAATGTGGATGTATTTTTAAAACTGGACAATGTAGTACATACCATCAAAGACAAGATCGCAGAAATCAGGGTTCGCGTACCCCGGTCCGAGTTCTTCGTTAAATCAACGAGTAAATCATTTGAAGCCTCGTTTGACGAAGCCCTCGAATCGATGGTGAATCAGATAAAAAGAAAAAAAGAAAAATTAGCCGCTTAAATTTGTTAAAGACCCTTCGGGGTCTTTTTTGTTTACAGCCTGTAAGATCGCCTGACCGATCAAAGACAGAGCCTGTTTCTAGCCTGCCTTAGCCCGTCTTCAATTCCGGGTGAGAGAAATAACTACAATAATCTGCAGGTGGCAGTTAAGCGGAAAACACTTGGCGCAGCCGTCTTGACGGTAGAAAATAAAAAGAAAAAGCCCGGCCGGACAGAAGGGTTCGGTAAAATTTTTTTTTAACCTTTTTTGAATTGGTCAATTTCCTTTACTTTTGCCTTCCCAAAAAATAGGGGAGTTCTTTGTATAGCCACTTTTGCGCAAGCAGGGTGGGAACTAAAGCCACTACAGCCACTTTATCCTGTCCGGGCGCAGGTTTGCGAGCGGCCTTTCAAGAGGTTTGCCCGCAAAAGTGAACAAGCCACTTTAGCTCAGCTGGTAGAGCAACTGATTTGTAATCAGTAGGTCGTTGGTTCGATTCCGACAAGTGGCTCAATAGTTCAGGATCTGGTATCTAAGAATTAATATTGGTTTTCCGGTATGAATATTAGCTTCCGGGTACTGTAAATGTAATACTGGTGTAAATGGTGGAAACACCATCAGTAGGGCAGGTTCCAGAGCGGCCAAATGGGGCGGACTGTAAATCCGCTGTCTTTCGACTTCAGTGGTTCGAATCCACTCCTGCCCACGGTGTCAGCCATAGCTTTAGCGAAGGCGGACGATAGTTCTTTAAGTTTTGACAACCGCCTTGGCTAAGGCTATGGCGGATGAAAGCGGAAGTAGCTCATTTGGTAGAGCGATAGCCTTCCAAGCTATAGGTGGCCGGTTCGAGCCCGGTCTTCCGCTCCAGGGTGCTGAGGCTCCGGCCTTGCACTTCAACTCGTTTGTAGTACGAGCTTGGCTGTCTGCTGTTTGCGGCCGGCAAAAGCCGGAACAACTGCGTCTGCGGGAAGCATTTGGCGGAGTGCAGGCAAGCTACCAACTGAGTATGCCGTTGTAGCTCAGGGGTAGAGCACTTCCTTGGTAAGGAAGAGGTCGTGAGTTCAATTCTCATCAACGGCTCAGGTAAAGTATGTCAGTCATGGACAGCAGCCCCCAGGGGAGGTTGGCCCTGGTTGGGTAAATGGAAATATCCTTCGGTGCAGGCCTTAACAGCGGCAGAGAAGGTGTGAATCAAATAAAATTTATAACTCCACAACTAAAAACCGATAAAGATGTCTAAAGAGACCTTTAAGAGGGACAAACCCCACGTAAACGTTGGTACCATCGGTCACGTAGACCACGGTAAAACAACTTTGACCGCTGCCATCACAACCATTCTGGCTCAGAAGGGTCTGGCAACGGCAAAAAAATATGATGAAATTGATGGTGCCCCCGAAGAAAAAGAAAGAGGTATCACCATTAACACAGCTCACGTTGAGTACCAGACGGCTAACCGTCACTATGCTCACGTTGACTGCCCTGGTCACGCCGACTATGTGAAGAACATGATCACCGGTGCTGCTCAGATGGATGGTGCTATCCTGGTTGTGGCTGCTACTGACGGTCCTATGCCTCAAACAAAAGAACACATCCTTCTGGCCCGCCAGGTAGGTGTTCCCCGTATTGTGGTATTCATGAATAAAGTTGACCTTGTTGACGATCCTGAGCTGCTTGAGCTGGTTGAAATGGAAGTTCGCGAACTGCTGAGCTCCTATGGTTTCGACGGCGACAACACCCCGATCATCAAAGGTTCTGCTACAGGCGCTCTTGCCGGTGAAGACAAGTGGGTTGGTGCTATCGACGAGCTGATGGCTGCTGTTGACAGCTACATTCCCCTGCCTCCCCGCCCTGTTGATCTGCCCTTCCTGATGTCTGTGGAGGACGTATTTTCTATCACTGGTCGTGGTACAGTTGCCACAGGCCGTATCGAGAGAGGCCGTATCAAAGTGGGTGAGCCCGTTGAGATCGTAGGTCTGATCGAAGCGCCCCTGACTTCAACTGTTACAGGTGTGGAAATGTTCCGTAAGCTCCTCGACGAAGGTGAGGCTGGTGACAACGCAGGTCTGCTGCTCCGTGGTATTGAAAAGACCCAGATCCGTCGTGGCATGGTAATCTGCAAACCCGGTTCTATCACACCGCATACCGAATTCAAAGGTGAGGTTTATGTACTCAGCAAAGAAGAAGGTGGCCGTCACACGCCTTTCTTCCAGAAATACCGCCCCCAGTTCTATTTCCGTACT
Organism: Flavisolibacter sp.; assembly: GCA_035761965.1. Lineage (GTDB taxonomy): Bacteria > Bacteroidota > Bacteroidia > Chitinophagales > Chitinophagaceae > Flavisolibacter. The sequence goes on from DASTPZ010000102.1 coordinate 4,712, forward strand.
ACGGATGTAACCGGAGAGGTTGAACTGCCTGCAGGTACTGAAATGGTAATGCCTGGTGATAACACCAACCTTACCGTTCGACTGATCCAGCCGATCGCCATGGAAAAAGGTCTGAAATTCGCGATCCGCGAAGGTGGCCGTACAGTTGGTGCCGGTCAGGTTACCGAAATCTTAAAATAAGCTATCGCCTTCAGGCTTTTAGCTTTCAGCCGAAAGGCTTCGCAAATGATTTGTATATTTGCATCATATGCTAAAAGCTGTCCGCTTTAAGTGGATAGCTTTTAGCTTTCTACGGGCATAGTTCAATGGCAGAATAGCGGTCTCCAAAACCGTTGATGGGAGTTCGAATCTCTCTGCCCGTGCGGAAAAGCTGGCATTTGCATCACTCGGGAAAATTCCTGGGGTCAGATACCGGACACCAAAATCCAAAACACCGAAAATGAACAAAGTATCCAATTACTTCCGCGACTCCTATAAGGAGCTCATGGAAAAAGTAACCTGGCCAAGCTGGACACAGCTGCAGCAGTCTACCATGATCGTACTGGGTGCCACCCTGGTTATCACGGCAATCGTATCCCTGATGGATTTTGTAGCCTCCGGCGTTTTGAACCAGGTGTATAAAATATTTTAAGAATGGAAGAAGCAGCAACACAAGATACGCAGCAACCGCAACAGCAGGAGACCAAGTGGTATGTGCTGCGGGTTGTGAGCGGCAAGGAACGCAAGGTGAAGGAATACCTCGATAAAGAGGTTTCCCGCGGCGGATGGGGCGATATCGTAAAACAGGTATTTCTGCCTGTTGAAAAGGTATATAAGGTGCAGAACGGTAAAAAAGTGATGCGCGAGCGCAACTACTATCCCGGCTATGTGATGATCGAAGTTGCCGATGGCAAGCTTAACGACGACCTCAGGGATACGATAAAGAACACGACCAACGTGATCCATTTTCTCGGTAAGGAAAATCCTATTGCCCTTCGCAAGGCCGAAGTGAACAAGATGCTCGGCAAGATGGATGAGATGGCCGAAGCGGGTGGCGTAAGCATGAGCGAGCCTTTCATTGTTGGCGAGACCATCAAGATCATCGAAGGACCTTTCAACGATTTCAACGGGGTGATCGAAGAGGTGAACGACGAAAAGAAAAAGCTCAAGGTTACCGTAAAAATCTTTGGTCGCTCTACGCCTGTGGAATTGAACTATATGCAGGTTGAGAAGATCAGCTAAAATATTTTCATTGAACTGAGACCCCGCCTTTGCGGGGTTTTTTATTTTTACAAGCATGCGCGGCCGATACATATTTTTGCTTGCTTACTACCTGGGATGGGTGATCCTTTTTCAATGCGCCCGCCTCGTGTTCTTGCTGTATCATTGGGGTAAAGCCGCAGGCGCGGGCTTCAGTACCATGGCTTCCAGCTTCTGGTACGGTCTGCGAATGGATCTTGCCATGGGCGCTTACCTGCTGCTCCCCGTCTGCATTTTTGTGCTGGCTTCCCTTTGGCTTCCTTTCTTCAGAAAGAAAGCAGTTTATCTCATATATACCTGCCTTCTGCTGCTGCCCATTATCCTTGCCATTATTGCCGATCTCGAGGTATATGGGAGTTGGGGATTCCGCATCGATACCACACCGCTGCAATACCTTTCTTCTCCGAAAGAAGTATGGGCTTCTGTCAGTCACCTGCCGCTGCTGCTGATATTCCTGGGTTTTCTCTGCCTTTACCTGGGCGCCTGTTTTTTGTTCAACCGCCTGCTCAACCGGCTGGTGCCCCTGCTTAAGACCATACCCCGCCGTATGCCGGCGGTGGCGGGTCTCCTGGTATTCACCGGGTTGCTGATCATCCCTTTGCGGGGTGGGCTCCAGCTTACACCATTGAACCAGAGCAGCGTGTATTTTTCAAAGAATAATTTTGCCAACGTCACCGCCATCAATGCAGTATGGAACCTTGTTCATGCTATGCTGAATAACCCGGCGGCGGGCGGTAATCCATATAACTATATGCCTGGGGCAAAAGCTGCCGCCATTACAGACAGCCTCCTTCGTTCGTCTGTATCTCCAGGGACAGTGCTGCGCACAGAAAAGCCCAATGTCATCCTTGTCATATGGGAAAGCTTTACAGAAAAGGCAACGCATGCCATCATGGACGGGCAACCCGTTACACCCCGCTTCAATGAGCTCAAAAAGGAAGGCATTTATTTCAGCGAGCTTTATGCAAGCGGCGATAGGACCGACAAAGGCATTGCAGCTGTATTGAGCGGCTATCCTGCACTGAATAAAAAATCGGTGATCCGCCTGCCGCATAAGTCGGCCAAGCTGCCCACGCTGAGCCGGTTCTTCAAGGAAAAAGGCTATGGAACCAGCTTTTACTATGGTGGCGAGCCTGAGTTTGCCAATATCAAATCTTATATTCTCCAGGGTGGCTTCGATGGCATCGTGGAAAAAAGCGATTTTAGTGCGAAGGACCAGAATTCGAAATGGGGGGCGCACGATGGCGTTGTTGCCGACCGCCTGCTCCGGGATCTCAACCGCCGGCCCGATCCTTTTTTTGTGACCTGGCTGACCCTTACCAGCCACGAGCCTTTTGAAACACCCGAAAAGCCGGCGTTCAATGGAAGCACTGATGCCATAAAATTCCAGAACTCCCTGCGCTACACCGATGAGGTGCTATACCGCTTTGTAGCATCCTGCCGGCGACAGCCCTGGTGGGATAATACCTTGCTGGTGATCATCGCCGACCATGGACATCCACTGATCGAACCTTCCAATACACTCGAAAATTTCCGCATACCCATGCTTTGGCTCGGTGGAGCACTGGCACAGGGTGGAAGACTGATCGATGCCGTTGGCTCGCAGCTGGACCTTGCCTCCACTCTCGCTTCCCAGGCGGGTTTGAAAAACAGCCGGTATTTCCCGTTCAGCAAAAACATCTTCGATACAACGGCAAGTGACTGGGCTTATTTTTCCTTTAACGATGGGTTTGGGTTTGTTCAGAACACAAAGGCCTTTGTATTCGATAACGTAGGCAGGCAGGTGATCACAACCAAAGGCCCTGTTACCGAAAAAGACATCGAGGCAGGCAAGGCATTACAGCAGCATACATTCCAGGATTATATCGAAAAATAACAGGTGTTTTTCTCGCATGGAGATGTCAATTACTTCCTGCGGCAAAAAGGAAAATACAGGCCGGCTGCGGGTTTCTTCCTTCTGATGTGCTTTTGTCCTGAATTACATTCGATGCATAATCATTGCTTATGGACAGCATTCAACAATTTTGGGCCTGGTTCAGGGCCAACCATGCCGCCTATTTTTTTCTGAATCAAATGGAGGCTGAAACGAAGGAAGGGCTGCTGAACCAGTTGCTGGATCAGCTGCACCGGTATTGCGACAAGCTCTATTTCGAGATGGGTGGCCACCCGGACGAAGACCAGGAACTGATCATCACAGCGGAGGGGAATACCGGGTATTTTGAAAAAGTGGAAAGCCTTGTTGCGGGAGCGCCCGAAATAAGCGGCTGGAAGTTCATTGCCTTTATCCCGCCAAAGGGAGTGGCATTCAGGCTGCAGTATGAAGATGTAGAGCTGAGGCCGGGTGAGATGTGGTTCCTGCCACTGCATAATCCTTATAACCCTGCTTCGCTGGGCATCAGGCTGTGTACCGCCAACTATGAGCTTATAAAGGAGAGCAGGTGGCTCGACCCCGCGCTGTATAAACTGCTGGATATCGTGATTGGCGAAAAATCCTTTGCCCTGGATATCGATTATGTCGCGCTTGAGCAGCTGCCCGACGACCCGGATGAACAGGGCCTGATCAGGCTGTCGGACCTGCAGCGGTACATCAGCTGGAAGAAAAAAAGTGTTTTCCGTTAGAAAAAAGGCCCTGCAAGCATAAGCTCAGGGCGTAAGCGGGGCATGCCGACGCCAGCGAAAGCAGTGGGATGTCGAAAAGGCGAGCAGGAAAAGAAGCCTGTTCCGGTGCCTTCCTCCGGCTCAAGGCTTTCCTCTTGCCCTAATATCGCGTCTGCAGGGCGATTTCCTCAAAATCCTGGCAATTTATTAAGAATTTATTCCTATCTTTGCGGCCCCAATAAGTTCTTTTCTATCGCGATAGCGAAAAGTTTGCCCAAGCCACCCCGGCGAAAGGCAGACAGAGACGAATTTGGGAGACGCAGTAGTCGCTGAGATGAACCGTCGCTTGAACCAATAAATCGAAGAAAATGGCAAAAGAAATCACTGGCTATGTAAAGCTTCAGTGCAAGGGTGGCCAGGCCAACCCGGCACCTCCAATTGGTCCGGCTTTAGGTTCCAAGGGTATCAACATCATGGAATTCTGTAAGCAGTTCAACGGAAGGACCCAGGACAAAATGGGAAAAGTGCTCCCAGTATTGATCACTGTTTATTCCGACAAGTCTTTCGACTTTATCATCAAAACCCCTCCAGCAGCCGTTCAGCTTAAGGATGCCGCTAAAATTCAAAGTGGTTCTAAAGAGCCTAACCGCGCCAAAGTAGGCAAAGTAACCTGGGCCCAGATCGAAGAGATCGCAAAGGACAAAATGCCCGACTTAAACGCCTTTACTCTGGAAAGCGCCATGAGCATGGTGGCCGGTACAGCTCGCAGCATGGGATTGACTGTAGAAGGTACAGCTCCCTGGCAGAAATAAAATCATTTTTGAACACATGTCCGCCGAGCATTGGCAAGGATGGACAAGAAAAAAATTAGAAAATGGCATTCATTCCTAAAAAAAGAAAAGCAGTAAACCCCAAGGTTGATGCGAACAAAGTGTATTCTTTGAGAGATGCTTCTGCATTGGTTAAAGAAGTGAACACGACTAAGTTCGATGCGTCAGTTGACCTGCATATCCGTTTAGGCGTAGATCCTAAAAAAGCTGACCAGGCTATCCGCGGCACGGTTACCCTGCCTCATGGAACTGGTAAAACAAAAAGAGTATTGGTATTGTGCGGCCCCGAACAGGAGGCAGCTGCCAAAGGCGCCGGTGCCGACTTCGTTGGCCTGGACGAGTTTGTGCAGAAGATCGAAGGCGGATGGACCGATGTGGACGTGATCGTTGCCACACCGGCTGTAATGCCCAAGATCGGTCGCCTGGGTAAGATCCTTGGTCCCCGTAACCTCATGCCCAACCCAAAGACGGGTACCGTTACAAACGACGTTGCCGCCGCGGTGAACGAAGTAAAAGGTGGTAAGATCGCTTTCAAGGTTGACAAGGCTGGCATCATCCACGCTTCTATCGGACGTGTTTCTTTCACGCCTGATAAGATCGCAGCCAACAGCCAGGAACTGATCAACGCGATCATCAAGGCCAAGCCTGCTACAGCCAAGGGAACCTATCTTAAAGGACTCACCATGGCAAGCACCATGAGCCCCGGCATCGCAATCGACACTAAATCATTTGTTCATTAATAATTGCGGAGGAATGAATCCCGCAGGGAGAACGTTCCGCTCAATCCATAAAACTTAAGCAATGACCAAAGAACAAAAAAACGAGATCATAGAACAGCTGAAAGAGAAATTCTCTCAGTACAACAACTTCTATGTTACCAATACCGAATCGCTCACCGTTGCGCAGGTTTCAAAGCTGCGTCGCGTGTGCTTCGATAAGAACGTGGAAATGAAGGTGGCAAAGAACACCCTCATCAAAAAGGCCCTCGAATCGCTGGGTAACGAAAGCTATACCGGCATGTTCGAGTCGCTCAACAATGTAACCGCCCTGATGTTCTCCGAAAATCCAAAGGAGCCGGCCCTGATCATCAGCTCCTTCCGCACTGAAAGCAAAGGCGAAAAGCCTGAGCTGAAAGCAGCTTTCATTAACGGAGATATCTATTCCGGTGACAAGAACCTGTCTGCTCTTACCCAGATCAAAACGAAGAACGAGTTGATCGGTGAAGTGATCGGACTGTTGCAATCACCTGCCAAGCGCGTGCTGGCTGCCCTGTTGCACCACCACGAGAAGCAGGCAAGCGGCGGCGCGGAAGCACCTGCTGCGGAATAATCCTGCAAAGCAAGTTATCGGCTGGAGGCTTTTGCTTCTACTGATCACTTTCTTTATACACCCAGGCCTGAGGGTTAACAAAGGCAAATTTTTTTAATAACACTCCTCTGGATTCGCGTCAAGCGGATGTGAAAGGGGAAAAAATTTAAACAAAATGGCAGACGTAAAAAATCTTGCAGAACAACTGGTAGGCCTTACTGTAAAAGAAGTACAGGAACTGGCTGATTTCTTGAAATCTGAGTACGGTATCGAGCCTGCTGCTGCTACAGTGGTGGCTGGTCCCGCTGCAGCTGCTGCTCCTGCTGCTGAAGAAAAAACAACTTTCAACGTTATCCTTAAGAGCGCTGGCGCAAGCAAGCTGAACGTTGTAAAGATCGTTAAAGACCTTACCGGTCTTGGTCTGAAAGAAGCAAAAGACCTCGTTGATGGTGCTCCGAAGCCTGTTAAAGAAGGCGTTGACAAGGGTACTGCCGAAGAACTGGCAGCCAAGCTGAAAGAAGCTGGTGCCGAGGTTGAGATCGCTTAATCGGATTTCACCAATATACAGAGCCCCGCAATCGCGGGGCTTTTTGTATTCCATAATATGAGTATAAAGAGAAAATGCAAATACAGATTCTTATAACATCTGGTTAGCGCGTATACAAACAGTCCTTGGTAAAAGGTCCTTAGACTTCTTTTTCTATCTGCCAATGGCTTTGGTAGCGGTTGCGTCTTGCCTTCGGCCTCGAGTTATGAATGACTCCTGCTCCTGCGGAAACGCAGAATCATGATCATCTGTAGCAAAGCACAATTCTGAACGACGGTCGGGTACAAGCAGGTCTAAATCCCAATTAAATTATAAAAAATCACCCTTTCTCTTTTCATCCGCAGCTTTTTCTGAAATTACGTTATGAAACAATTCCTGATCCTGCTGCTGGCCTGTTCTTTCTGTCTGCCCTCTTTCAGCCAGGCTATCAAGCATGAAGACTTTAAAGAAATCATTCCGCTTCTCAAAGGGGAGAAATACCGGGAGGCTTTCACCGAGAGCAGGCGGCTGCTCGATTCTACCGCTAAGGACAGCTCGCTCCTGAGGGCCTTCGTCAGCTATATGAGCATTATTTCTGCTGCCGGCATGGTCTCGGTGAATCAAATGGACCGGGAGCAGTTCGCGCAATATGCGGAGGGATTTGTTGGACAGCCTCTGATCATGCCGGCACATCCTTGTATCGACAGCTCGGCCAAAGGTTTTAATTCATTCCAGTTCATCAACAGCAATGGTGCACCGGAGGGAATGACCATTGCCACTAATAGCAAGGCCACCAACATCCTTTTGTTCGAATACTATCATTACGATGAAAAGCCCGATGTATCGAAATTCCTGGGACAAACCGTTCGTGCAGGCGGGTTCCTGAACAAGGTAGAGGTCAATCCGCGTGACTCGGGTATCTGGATCGCACGGCTCTACCTGCGTAACGCTTTTACCATTATTGCCAAGCCCTAGCCGATGATTCAGCCGTTTGCTTTGGCCTTCCGCAGGCTGCGGGCTCCGGATGGAGGAAGGCCGGCCTTTCTTACGAGCAACCAGCAGGAACCCGTACTGACTTCGCGATCCAGCCTGGGCATCAAAACTCCAGGTAGGGAAGCAATTTTTTTATCGTTGCCTCATCCAGCACGGTTATGTTCATCAGTTCATCTCCATCTTTAAAAGCTCCATGCTGGTTACGGTACTCTACAATGGCGTTAGCGCCTTTCCAGCGGATATAAGGATGGTTTTTCAGTTCCTCTTTGGAAGCGGCGTTGATATTGATCTTTCGAAGCGGTCCTTCTACCCTCAGCAGCGGCCTTATTTTTTGGAAAACGGAATCGGCTAGCCCAAAGGTCTCTGCAATTTGCCCGACTGCGTAAAAGCCGCCAAGCCTGTCCCTGAATGTAATGATCCTGGCAGCCAGCCTGCTGCCTATGCCCGGCAATGCAATAAGTGCTCCCGAGTCCGCTTCATTTACATTAACCGGTGCAAGGCTTTCCCGGCCTGACCCTTGGCCGGCTACGAGTCTTTGGGTCATTGTTTTCTCCTGCCGCGGCAGCCTGATATAAGGCTTTATTCTTTCAAAAAATGCTTTTGGGAAGCCCCAGATCCGGAGAAGATCCTCGGGCCGGTGGAACCTGCCTCCCTTCGATTGGTAGCGGCCGATTGTCTTTGCCAGCCGCTCGCTCAAGCCGAGCCTTTTCCAGCCAGCTTCGTCCAGGGTATTGGGGTCGAATGCAAACAATTCGCCTTCGGTAAAGTCAGGCTGCTGCCTGAATGGGCTTGAAACGGGAGAGAACCGCTTTTGAGACGATTCCTGTCGCTTTTTGAGCGTATCCAGCACCCTGGCCAGTTCTGACCCCGGCTCAACCGTGAGGGAGGCTGCAGCCTGGGGAGTGAAATAAGAGAAAAGATAGCAGGCGGCGATGGCGGACAAAACGAGCAGGATACCAAGCCGGTCCTTTTGGCTGAAATGCAGGCTGTCGCGGACGAATTTTTTCACTAACATGGATAAAAATTACCATGTATTAAAGCATTGCCAAAAGTATTTCGGCGTAATCTTTGTGAGGAAGAAAATCTTGTTCATGTAGGTTAAATCCTTACTTTTGCAGTCCTTTAGTTTTGGCCAAAAACATTTTGACGTCGCAAATTCAAGCTTAAATAGTTGACTTCCAAAGCGTTTATTTCTTAGGAAATAAGGGCCTGAGGAAGATTTGCCCGTTGATAACATAAAACCGGTTTTTAATCATATGCCTACAACATTGAATCAAAGGGTCAACTTCGGTAAAATTGGAAACATTGCCGAAACCCCCGACCTTCTGGCTGTACAGATCCAATCGTTTAAAGAGTTCTTCCAGTTGGAAACTACACCGGACAAGAGGAATGTTGAGGGTTTGTTCCGCGTGTTCAAGGAGAATTTCCCGATCACCGACACCCGCAACATCTTTGTACTGGAGTTCCTGGATTACTTTATCGATCCGCCCCGCTACACCATCGAAGAGTGT
>DASTPZ010000103.1:0-20227 GCA_035761965.1 Flavisolibacter sp.
TTTGGCACCTCGATGTCGGTTCGTCACATCCTGGGGCTGGAGAAGGTCCCAAGGGTTCGGCTGTTCGCCGATTAAAGTGGCACGTGAACTGGGTTCAGAACGTCGCAAGACAGTTCGGTCCCTATCTGTGATGGGCGCTAGTAAATTGAGAGGACATGACCTTAGTACGAGAGGACCGGGTCGTACGTACCGCTGGTGTATCGGTTGTGCCGCCAGGTGCAATGCCGAGTAGCTATGTACGGACAGGATAAACGCTGAAAGCATCTAAGCGTGAAACCTACCTCAAGATGAGTTTACTTTTAAGGGTCGTCAAAGACTATGACGTTGATAGGCTACAGATGTAAAACTGGTAACAGTAAAGTCGAGTAGTACTAATTACCCGTATGCTTTAATTTTTTTTTAATGGTCAATTCTTCCAGTTATAAAGTTTTACAACTTACCCCAATATGTACATTATTGACCTGTTACTCATAACAGGTTTTAAGATCTTATGGTGGTTTTGCCGAGGGTGTTCACCTCTTCCCATACCGAACAGAGAAGTTAAGCCCCTCATGGCCGATGGTACTGCACCACAATGCGGGAGAGTAGGTAGCTGCCATATTTATTTAAAAAAGCCTTTCACTTGTGAGAGGCTTTTTTATTTTCCCCCACCCAAAGAATACCCGACTCCGGGGCTTTTTAGGCTCATCCAGGGTCCTAGCCCTGCATCGGCTGACCTTCCCCCTGTTCCAATATCTTTGTCTGAACTTCACCGCTTTCGGTGGCAGTCATTCGACCGGTATTTCCGACCTTTGCACCTCAATCTACCGGATGGATCGCAAAGAACGCATATTACTCGCCCTCCTGGCTACCATCAATTTTACCCATATCCTTGATTTTATGATCATGATGCCCCTGGGTAATTTCCTCATGCCGCATTTCGATATCTCCGCCACCTATTTCAGCCTCATTGTTGCCGCTTACCCCGTTACGGCTTTTGTCTCAGGACTCATTGCCGCTTTCTATGTAGACCAGTTCGACCGTAAAAAGGTGCTGCTCTTTGGGTATACGGGCTTTATCATCGGTACCATCACCTGTGGCGTAGCGCCCGAGGCGTTTTTGCTGATGGCTGCCAGGATATTAACAGGCCTGTTTGGGGGGCTTATCGGCGCGCAGGTGCTTTCGATCATAGCCGATACATTTCCCTATGAAAAAAGAGGCAGGGCCCTGGCCACTGTGTTCATGGCCTTTTCTATTGCTTCGGTTTTCGGTGTTCCCTTTAGCCTCTATCTCGCTAAAGGGATCAGCTGGCATGCGCCTTTCATTTTCATCGGCATACTGGGTGCCGTGCTGCTTCCCCTGCTTGTCCGGTTTCTTCCCTCTGTTACTAGTCATATCATCCCTAAGGAGGAAAGAGAAAAGACAAGGGTTATTCCCATCCTCGCGGAGGTCTTTGGCAACAGGGCACAGGCGCTCGCGCTGTTCTTATCGGGCGGACTCATGCTCGGTCATTTTGTAGTAATTCCTTTTCTCAACCCCTATATGGAATTCAATGTCGGCTTTTCGAAAGAGCAAACACCAATGATCTATATGGTTGGAGGAACCTGCGCCCTGCTTACATCTTCTCTCATCGGGAGAATGGCCGACAAATACGGGAAGTTCAGGATATTCATGTTCTGCCTTATTTTTTCCCTGCTGCCCATTTTCCTCATTACGAATATGCCGCCCATTCCTTTTTACCTGGTGCTTGCCGTCTTTGGTTTCTGGTTTACCTTCTCTACCGGCCGCAATATCCCTGCACAGGCTATGATCAGCACCGTGGTCAAGCCGGCCGAACGTGGTCGATTCATGAGCCTTAACTCAAGCTTTCAACAGCTTTTTACCGGTATTGCATCCATCATCGCCGGTCTCATTGTGGTCCGGGATAGCCAGGGCAGGATACAGCACTATAACTGGGTAGGATACCTGAGCATCGCTATCGTGTTCTGCATGCTGTTCATTGGCCGCAAGCTCGCCAAGCAGCAACAGCTGAAATAGCAGTGGGCCCAGCCTTCCGTCATTCATGAGCACCTTAGGTTAAGGTGTTTCATTACAACAATTCATTTCTAAACCGGCAATAACAAAGGGCTCTTTTTTATGGGAGCCCTTTGTCTATTCTGTTCACGTCAAGCTTAGCGGATGTCTTTCAGCAGCTCGGCCACAGCCGCTTCCAGTTGCTGGTCCTTGCCTTTACTAACCTTGTCGTACTCATTCATGATCTTTATATCGGGTTCGGTCTGCAGGTTTTCCAGGTACCGTCCCGATACATCCTTCACGCCCAGCGGCGGCACACCCCAGGAAATACTAAAGTCCTGCAAAGATTCCCAACCCGCAAATGTGCAGGTTCCGGGTACGGGCATGCCAACCAGCTTGCCCAGCTTGAGATCCTGGTAGCTGAAAGCAAAGCAGTGGCCATCGCTGTAATTGTCCTCGTTAGCCAGGGCTATGCTGGGCTTGGTCCAGCGGAAATTAGGCTCATAGCCTGCCGAGCGCGTGTCGGTTGTATAGTCAAAGAATTTCTTTCCGCTGAGGAACATGGCCAGATCGGCTACCAGGTCGCCTCCGCCATTGTTCCGCGTATCGACTACCATGCCTTTACGGTTGGCATATTTTCCCATCGCTTCGTCATAAACAGTGCGATAGCTGCCATCGTTCATGCCTGGTATGTGCACATACCCGAGCTGTCCATTACTGAGCCGGTCTACCTCGGCAGCATTCCTCCGCACCCACCGCTTATATAACAATCCGTTCTCTTCGCCCAGCGACACCGGTTTAACGGTGATATCCCGGCGGGTCTTGCTGACCGGATCAAAAACCGTCAGCAGGGTATTTTTTCCTGCTTTCCGATTAAGGTACCGGGCACGGTCTGTATCTGCATTGATCGGCTCCCCATCGATCTGCTCGATGATCAAGCCGGCAGTCACATTCAGCGATGATTTGTTAAGCGGGCCTTCAGGCATGATCTCTTCTATTTTCCATCCAGGCCCGTTATAAGACTCATCGTAAAAAATGCCAAGCGATGCAGTTGCGTCTGCATTGGGCTGAAAGGAAAAATAAGAAGATCCTGAATGTGATACGTTCAGCTCACCCAGCAGCTCGCTCAGCATTTCCGAAAATTCGTAGTTATTGGAGATATGCGGCAGGTATTGTTCATAGTCTCCCTTCAGCTCCTGCCATTTGGCGCCATGATAACCCGCTGTGTAGAACGTCTTCTGCGTTCTTCTCCATACATGATCGAACATGAAGGCTCTTTCCGCGGCGGTATTCAACAGCATCTCGCCATTGATAGAGACTGTTTCCTGTTTTGCTGATGCAGGATCAAGCTTGAGGATGCGTCCCGCAGACAGGAGAAATATATTCTTTTGTTCTTTGTCCCATACCATGGAAGCCGATGGCGCGTTGAGTGGTACGAGCATTTTGGTCTCTTTCGTCCGAAGGCTGGTTGACCAAAGATTATAACCCTTTTCGAAGCGCGCGAGGTAGTAAAGAGTTTCTCCATCCTTCGAAAGAAGGGCATCGCCAAGCGAGGAGGAGTGAAGGGTAAGCCTTGCCTTCCTGTACTTAAGGCCTTCCCAGTCGATAATGAGACTGGAATCCTTCGCCGTTTTTTTAGTTTTGGCGGTATCTCCTTTCTTGGATTTTTCCTCGGCTTCTTTCCAAAGGCTGAAGTCTTCCTTGTTCAGGTTGAATTTTTCAAAAGCATCCTGTGTAAGAAAGAGTGCATATACATCTGCCTGGGTGGCGCCGCTCATTGCCGCGGCCCGCATGCCTTCACGGGTGCTGCGCCAGATCAGCATCTTGCCGCCGGCAGCCCATTGCGGGGAATAATCCTGAAATCCGCTTTCCGTAAGGTTGATCTTCTTGTTTTTCCCATCTGCATTGATGATCCCTATCTCGCCATTCCAGAATCCGGGCTCGGAGAATTCGAAGAGCAGCCATTTGCTGTCCGGGCTCCAGGTAAAGTACTGGTCATTGTCCCTCATTGAGAACAACTCATTCGTGGTTAGTATGGGCCGGACGGATTTTGTGGCAATATTGTAGACTTTAAGTGTTATGCGGTCTTCCACGAAAGCGATCTCTTTGCCGTCCGGGGAATACGAAGGCTGGTAGTTCTCATGGTCGTTTTCGATCACGGGTGTTTCTTTCAAAACGGTAGAGGCAAAGAAATAGGGTTCTTCCGCACGTGCTATCGTGGTCTGAAAGATCTTCCAGCTGCCTCCACGCTCGCTCGCGTAAAGGAGGGAGCGGCCATCAGGTGAAAAGCTCACTGTTCTTTCCTGTTCAGGCGTATTGGTGATTCTTTTTGTAGTGCCGCCATCCACCGAGGCCGTAAAGACCTCACCACGGTAAACGAAAGCTACTTCTTTTCCATTAGGAGAAACAGACAGGTCTCCAACGCCACCGGATACGCTAACAACCTTCTGGTTGTTTCCCTTGTCTTCGGCAGCTATGCTAACCGGCAGCTTCACGGCCGGAGATCCTTCTTTTTTGGTGTAAATCGAGCCGTTATAGCCAAAGCAAAGCGTGCCATCCGAAGCGAGGCTGAGAAAGCGTACAGGATGTTTTTTGAAATCGGTGACCGCAACAGGTGCAGCCGGATTGGCAAGGCTGGCCTTATATACGTTAAAGCTGCCGCTGGTTTCGCTCAGGTAGTAGAAGCTTTCATCTCCCGGTGCAAAAACGGGGTCGCGGTCTTCGCCGGCAAAGCTCGTAAGTTTGGTATGGCGGTTCGCTTTTTGGTCAAATAGCCAGATATCCCTTGCAATGGCCGAGACATGGTGCTTGCGCCAGGCATTTTCGCCGCCTTTTTTATCCTGGTAGAGCATCATCGTACCGTTTGCATTAAAGCTAACCTCTTCGGCAGGTGTTGTAAGCACCTGCTGCACGCCGCCTCCGCCAAGTGGAACGCGGTAGAGTTCAGGCTGGCTGCCGCTGGGAAATTGCCGGTTGGCAGCCGCATCCAGGCGGGCTGCGCCAAAATAGATCCACTTTCCATCGGTACTAACCCGGTAAGGATATTCCTGTGCAGAATGAAAGGTAAGCCGTTGGGCTGCGCCACCGGAAAGCGGTATGCTGAACAGGTCGAAATTGCCAAAGCGATCCGAAGCAAAGATCACCGTTTTGCTATCGGGGCTCCATACTGGCATAAAATCGTGCGCTTCGTGCTGGGTGAGCGAAACGGCCGTTCCGCCGGATGAAGGCACCTGGTACAGATCACCTTTGTAGGTGAAAACGATCGTTTTACCATCGGGAGAGATGGAAGGATAACGAAGCCAGGAAGGCCCGCCCTGTGCTAAGGCCGTAAGTGCCAGCAGGCTTGCCGCCAGCGAAAATGCAAAAGAGTATTTCATACGCTTAGGTGTATCTGTGTACAATTTAAGATTTGTCCTATTTGTTCGTGCAGTCGGCCGGCCGCTTTTTTAACGAACGAACGTGAGATTAAAAGGCAGCAACAAAAGAATATCAAGCAAGGTGATCCAGCCACATCTACAATACCCTGTATACTGGATACTGCAGGTGTGCAGGCTCGTAATAGGGTGAGCGCTGAAACACAAAATTGAGCTGTGCCCGGCCGTTCTTTGCAAAAGCACTGTCAGCCGCCTTTTTATCGTCCAGTTCTTTTTGCACGGCTGGATTCTGCTTTAGAAATTCGGCTGCGGTTTCTTCGAAAACATAGTCAGAATAACCTTCTTTCTGTCCCAGGATAGGATCAAAAAAGTTCCAGGCAAAATAGCTGTCCTCGGCCTGTGGCTCCAGCACTTCCATAAGAAAGCGGTTGGCTTTTTGGTTCAGTGGAATGTAGTAATCACCCTTGCGGAAGGTCATGCTTTTACTATGTAAAGAGACTTGTACATTACTGTTTAGATGATGTCCTTCGAATGGGCGCTGCCCCGACTGGTAGGATTCGATCCGGTAATAACTGATGGTGAGCGTGGTGTCGCGCGTAAGCCTGCGCATACCAACAGCATTGGCTTTGAGCCTTTCTATCACTTTCCACCATCCTTGTGGAATGATGTAAGCTTTTGGCTTTTGAACGCTTAGGGTATCGATGTATGAATTATAAAATGGAAGTTTTTTCTCGAAGGGTTTGGAACGGTCGTAGTAAAGCCTTGACTGTCCGCTTACCACGCTGGGCTTGCGGCCCGACTCATAACCTTTGAAAACAATTTCTGAGAACTGCGTCCGGTCCCATTTCCAGGCTATCGGAAAAGATGAACGGCTAAGCTGTTCCCTTCTTGCCTGTGCCCTTAGCGAGAGGATCTCGGCGGTATGCACAGACATGAATTTGATAAAGCTCTTCATAAGGGCCAGGGTTGCTTCGACCCTTTGCGTGTAGGGCTTGAGCATATGGGTTTCGGGCACAAAGGAAAAGCTGCTCCAAAGGCTCGCATAGCCGCTGCTGTAGCGGGGGCTGTCCCAGAACTGGCTCCAGCCCTTGTCGGGTGTTTCGCCAAAATGGTTGACATAGGGCACAAGGTCGTAGCCTTTCTCCTTCATGTCGGCATAAAGCGCCGGTTCAAAGCGTTTGTTCAGGAACGATCCCATATCGCCGCCAAGGCGGTTGTGCTGGGAAGTAAGCAGGGTCATTACATGCTGGTAATCTGCCCCGTTACTTACATGATTGTCTACGAATACATCGGGATCGAGGTAGTGAAAAATGCCGGCGAAGCTGAGGGCTTCTTTTGAATCGCATTTGATGAAATCGCGGTTGAGGTCAAGGTTTTGTGAATTGCCCCTGAACCCGATCGCTTCAGGGCCGTTCTGGTCTACCCGGTATTGGGTGCTGCGGTTGAGGGCGCCGCCAATATTGTAAACCGGGATGATGGCCAGCACCACGTTCGAAGGGAGGGTCTGCCTGACCGCCGGCTTTCCGGCAGGAAGCACAAGCTCGCGTACCAGCAGCATGCTTGCATCGATGCCATCGGGCTCGCCGGGATGAATGCCATTGTTGACAAGCAGGATCGATTTTCTTTTGGCCTTGATGGATGGGATGTCGAAAACCTTATCCGTGGATACCAGCACCAGGTGTAGCGGTAGTCCGGCGTCGGAGGGGCCCATTTCGATCATTTTGACCATTGGAGAGGCCGAGTCCATTTTCTTCCACCAGCCGATGATCTCAGGATAAGCGGGTGTTTCCCTACCGGCGGTGGCTTCATAATAGGTGAGAGGAAATTGCTGGGCGGAGCAAAAGCCTGCGATAACAAGCAGGATGATCAGAAAAATCTTGTGCATCTTGCTAAGATAGGAAGAGGAGATAAAACCTGCTCCGGGCCTTTTTGCTGCAAGCAGCCCCAAATAAAAAAGTCCCGCGAAAGCGGGACAAACAAATATTTTGGAACGGGCAGCTTATTTTGCCAGTGTATTCACTCTTTTGCTCAGCTTGCTTTTCAGGTTGCTTGCTTTGTTCTTATGGATGATGCCTCTTTTAGCCAGTTTGTCGATCATTGAAATAACATCAGGCAGTTGTTCACCAGCAGCAGCTTTTTCCTCAACCGCTTTAAGATCACGGATGGCATTACGGGTAGTTTTACCGTAATAGCGGTTACGCTCGCGGCGCTTGGTGGATTGACGCACATCTTTCTTCGTTGCCTTATGATTAGCCATTATTCTGAATTTGGACGGCAAAGGTAAGGTGCTGGTGCCAAAACAGAAAATTAAAAAGGAAAAATTTTGTCAAAAATGCGGGCCAGACTCCTTTTGCCGGGTACAGCAAGGCTTTCTTCCAGGTCCTATGGGCCACCCCGGATGAATGTTTTCCAAAGCCTTAAAAATCACCGTCAAACTTGCTGATAAGGATAGCCAATTTTAAGCGATATTTGCGTACCCAAATTCAAACTTCCTTTCATGAAGGACTTTTCCTACATCACACATTCTCATCCGGCATATATAGAGGGCCTTTATAAAGATTTTGCTCAAAACCCGGAAAGCGTTGACCCGGAGTACCGGAAATTCTTCGAGGGCTTTGATTTTGCCCTGTCTGCGGGTATCAATGGCCACGACACGCCGGCTGCGGGAACGGCAGCGGCTGCACCCGATGCAGGCCAGCTGGCCCGTGAATTTGCTGTTTACAGCCTGATCCAGGCCTATCGCAAAAAAGGCCACCTGATTGCCAAGACCAATCCTATCAGGGAAAGGAAGGACCGGGGCGCCAATCTCGACCTTCGCTATTTTGGCTTGAGCGAAGCGAACCTGACCGAAAAATTTGCCTCGGGTCAGTTCATCGGGCTCAAGGATGCAAGCCTGCAGCAGATCATCGACCGCCTTCGCCAGGTGTACTGCGGTCATATTGGTGTGGAATACCAGTACATCGTTAATGCAGATAAGATGGAATGGCTGCGGCGCGAAATTGAGACCACGCTCCAGGAGCCATTGTCCCTCGACCAGAAAAAGCGCATACTCGAAAAGCTGAATGAGGGCGTGATCTTCGAAAAGTTCCTCCATACAAAATACATAGGACAAAAACGCTTTTCGCTCGAAGGCGGCGAAACCACCATTGCGGCGCTTGATGCCATGCTTACCGTAGCGGCCGAGCATGGCGTGCAGGAAGCAGTGATAGGCATGGCCCACCGCGGAAGGCTGAATGTGCTGGCCAACATCCTCGGTAAGACCTATGAGCAGATATTCAGCGAATTTGAGGGCACTGCCATTCCTGACCAGACCATGGGCAGCGGCGATGTTAAATATCACCTCGGTTTTGCCAGCGAAGTGGAAACCGCCAAAGGCAAAAAGATACACCTGAAGCTTACCCCTAACCCTTCGCACCTTGAGGCAGTAAACCCTGTCGTTCTAGGCTATTCACGGGCTATGGCCGATGTGCTTTACAAATCGGAGTTCGACTCGGTGCTTCCCATACTCATCCATGGCGATGCTTCGGTGGCCGGCCAGGGCATCGTGTACGAGATATTGCAGATGAGTAACCTGAGCGGTTATTATACCGGGGGTACCATGCATTTTGTCATCAACAACCAGATCGGCTTTACCACGGATTTTGATGATGCAAGGAGCTCTGATTATTCCACCTCTATTGCCTCTACAATCCAGGCGCCGGTATTTCATGTAAACGGCGACGACCCTGAGGCAGTGGTGAAATGTATTCAGCTGGCCACACGTTACCGGCAGGAGTTCAATACAGATATTTTTATCGACATGGTATGCTATCGCAGGCATGGCCACAACGAGGGCGATGATCCCAAGTTCACCCAGCCGCAGCTTTATGCCATGATCGACAAACACGCCAACCCCAGGGAAACCTATGTGCAGTTTCTTTTACAGAACGGCGAAACCGTGGCACAGGACCTGGCGAAAGAGATGGAGAAAAAGTTTTGGAGCGATCTGCAGGAGCGGCTCGACGAAGTAAAGCAGAATCCGCTGCCTTACAGCTACCAGGAGCCGGAACAATGGTGGAGAAGCCTTCGCAAGGCAACCGAAGAGGATTTTGACCAGTCGCCACTTACTGCCATAAAGGAAGCCGATTTCAAAGAGCTTTTTAACAGCCTGATGAAATGGCCTTCAGACTTCAAGCCCTTGCGGAAGGTTGAAAAAATACTGACCGACAAAGTGAAGCTTTTTGAAGGAGAGCAAAAGGTCGATTGGGCTACCGGCGAGCTGCTGGCCTATGCCAGCTTGCTGAAAGAAGGAAAGAATGTGCGTATGAGCGGACAGGACGTAAAAAGAGGAACCTTCTCTCACCGTCACGCCGTGATCTATGATGAAGTTACCAATAAGGAATATAGCCGCCTGAGTGAGCTGGGTGCGGGCCAGGGAGCGTTCAGGATTTATAACTCCTTGCTGAGCGAATACGCAGTGCTTGGCTTTGAATACGGCTATGCACTGGCCAACCCCAACAGCCTTGTTCTGTGGGAAGCGCAGTTTGGTGATTTTGCCAACGGCGCCCAGATCATCATCGACCAGTTCATTGCGTCTTCGGAAACAAAATGGCAGCGCATGAGCGGTGTGGTGCTGCTTCTGCCTCATGGTTACGAGGGACAGGGACCTGAGCACAGCAGCGCACGCATGGAGCGCTTCCTGCAGATGTGCGCCGAGCTCAATATGGTGATCACTAATATCACCACTTCGGCTAACCTGTTTCATGCCTTGCGCCGCCAGCTCAGCTGGCCTTTCAGGAAGCCGCTGGTCAATTTCTCGCCCAAGGCGAACCTGCGCCACACGGGTACTTATTCAACCATGGACGCCTTTACCACCGGTGGATTCAAAGAGGTGATCGATGATCCAACGGTTAAACAGGCGCAGGATATCAGGAAAGTACTGTTTTGCTCAGGCAAGGTCTATTTCGACCTGGCGGAGCGTCAGCAAAAGGACGGCCGTAACGATGTAGCGATCGTGAGGCTGGAGCAGCTTTATCCTTTGCCATATCGCCAACTGGAAGAGTTGTATAAAAAATATGGAAAGGCTACCTGGTTCTGGGTTCAGGAAGAGCCGCTCAATATGGGTGCCGCTTCTTATCTCCAGATGAACCTTAAGAGCATCAACTATGGCATCATCAGCCGTCAGCCCAGTGCTGCTACGGCCAGCGGCTATAGCAAGGTGCATGGACAGGAGCAGAATGAGATTGTTGAAACGGCGTTTGCCATTTAAGTTGAAGCGATATGAAGCAGGTGGCTTTTTTTCCGCTGATCATGTGTACGGTTCTGAGTTTCTTTGCATGGACCAGGGCCTTGGGCTCAAATGACGTGTGGCGGATTATTTTTGCCTCGGCAGGCTGGCTCATTTTTCTGATGCTGACCTTGGTGGTGGCAAGAAGAAGATCGCGCGGCGAACCGAAGTAAAACAACTTGTTAGCTAAAATTGAAGCCAGCCGACAGCTGGTGAATTTATTCAGAAATAAGAATGTATGATCGATATCAAAGTACCAACAGTCGGAGAGTCTATCAATGAAGTTACACTGGTAAAATGGCTTAAGAAAGAAGGCGATTATGTGGAGCGCGATGAAGTGATCGCGGAGCTTGAAAGTGAGAAAGCCACTTTTGAAGTAAACGCTGAGAAAGCCGGCGTGCTCAAAACTGTTGGTAAGGAAGGCGATACCCTCAATATTGGCGATGTGCTTGCCCAGATCGATGAGACCGCGGCGAAGCCCGAAGGCGCGGCCCCGGCTGCCGCTCCGGCCAAGACGGAGCAAAAGCCCGCTGAGGCACCCGCAAAGCCTGCCAATGAAGCGCCTGCTTCCAAACCTGCCGATGTAAAGGCAACCCCTGTTGCTTCGGCCATCATTGCAGATAAGAAAGTAGATCCGAAGTCTATTCAGCCAAGCGGCTATAACGGTAAGATATTGAAGGATGATGTGCTGGGCGCCTTGTCCAATCCCGGCCGCCGGCCTGGTACGGCTGCTTTTGGCCGTGAAGAGAAGCGGGAGAAGATGAGCAACCTGCGCAAAACGGTTTCCCGCCGCCTGGTGGAAGCCAAGAACACAACGGCCATGCTTACCACCTTCAACGAGGTTGATATGAGCAAGATCATGGCCATCAGGGCGGCTAACAAGGACAAGTTCAAGGAAGCACACAATGTGAACCTTGGCTTCATGAGCTTTTTTACCAAGGCGGTATGTTATGCCTTGCAGGAGTGGCCTGCCGTGAACGCCTATATTGATGGCGACTCCATCGTATACCACGATTACTGTGATATCTCCATAGCCGTATCGGCACCCAAGGGTCTCGTTGTGCCCGTGATCCGAAATGCGGAAAGCCTCAGCATGGCCGAGATCGAAAAAAAGGTGGTTGAACTCGCGACCAAGGCAAGAGACAACAAGCTCAGCATGGAAGAAATGCAGGGCGGAACATTTACCATTACAAACGGAGGTGTTTTTGGCTCACTGATGTCTACGCCTATCATCAACATACCCCAGTCGGCTATCCTGGGCATGCATAAGATCGAAGACAGGCCCGTGGTGGTCGATAAGCAGATCGTGATCAGGCCTATGATGTACCTTGCCCTCAGCTATGATCACCGCATCATTGACGGACGCGAATCGGTTTCCTTCCTTGTAAGGGTAAAAGAAATGCTGGAAAACCCCGAGCTGCTGCTGTTTGGAAAGGATCCTGTAAAGGCCCTCCTCGAATTATAACCGAAGCGGGGCAGATAACGGAGCAAAGAGGCCCGTTGTTTTTCCTGCTGCCGGCTTCTTCTGTATTCTTACAAAAGATGCAGCTATACGAAGCGGGTTTGCAGTATCCATAACATGTCCCGATCATGCGCTCATTTTCTTATCTCAATACCGCCGGCCGCATCCTGCAGTCCTATGATGGGCAGTTGCCTCTTGCCGCCTGGCTGAAACAATATTTCCGGGAGCATAAAAAATTCGGATCAAAGGACAGGAAGACCATATCCCAGCTTTGTTATGGT
This sequence comes from Flavisolibacter sp., assembly GCA_035761965.1. Taxonomy (GTDB): domain Bacteria; phylum Bacteroidota; class Bacteroidia; order Chitinophagales; family Chitinophagaceae; genus Flavisolibacter. Next base: position 12,376 of record DASTPZ010000103.1, read on the forward strand.
TTTTACAGGCTGGGTGCAGCTTTTGGCTGGCTTTCCACCGAAGAAAAAATCCTGGCCGGCGCCTTTCTTTTCCCCGGCGGACTTGAATGGCTGATCGCAGAACAAAGGCCTGAATGGAAAAACAGGATCGACCTGCCTTTGCACGAGAAAATAACTGTGCTTCAACCCAATGGTATCGTGCAGCCCTTTCCTTTCACCGATGACCTAAGCAGGGAGATCGACCAGCGTGCATTCAACGAATCTTTTTTTCATCAACCTGATTTTTTCCTGCGCCTCAGGCCGGGAAAAGAAAACATCGTAGCTGAAAAGCTGGCTGCTGCAGGCATAGCTTTTGAAAGACAGGGTGATAGCTGTCTCCGGCTGCCCAGCCATTCCAGGGCTGATGAAGTGCTTGATATAGATGCAGACGCCGTGGTTCAGGACCTTAGCTCTCAGCGTGTGCTGGAGCCGCTTGCCGGCAAGCTCGATCAGGATCGGCGTTTTCAGGTATGGGACTGCTGTGCTGCCAGCGGCGGTAAATCTATTCTTGCTCGTGATCTCTACCCCCTCTCAAGGCTCACTGTTTCGGATGTGCGCCAATCTATACTCATCAATCTCCGCAACCGCTTTCAAAGAGCCGGCATAGAGAACTACCGGCATTTTGTAGCTGACCTTGCATCACTGGGATTTTCGATCAGCCATACATTCGACCTGGTCGTATGCGATGCCCCCTGCAGCGGGTCGGGCACTTGGGGAAGAACACCGGAGCAATTGAGCTTTTTTACACCGGAAAAGATCGGTCATTATGTTCGCCTTCAAAAAGCTATTTCGGTCCGGGCGGGCAAGCAGCTGAAGAAAGGCGGCTTTTTGCTTTACATCACTTGCTCGGTATTTGCGGCAGAAAACGAAGAGGTAGTGAAGCATATCTGCAATAACCTGCCTGTAAGCCTGCTGTCCATGCAATATTTCAAGGGATATGAGCTCCGTGCAGACACACTTTTCGCCGCGCTTTTTACCGCTCTATAATTTGATCAGCTCCTCTGTGGCGATCAGCCGGATGCCATCAAACAGGCTTAAATAATACTTTCCCTTTGGAAGACCGGATACCGGGATATCAAAGCTGGCTGCACCTGCGGCTTTGCTTTTCCTGAACTGCCCGAGCTCCCTGCCCTTGGTATCGGTAAGCCGGAACCGGAGATCGGGAACTGCGTAGGCAGTTGTGATCTTAACAGTCAGCTGGTCACTAACCGGATTGGGCGCAAGGCTGATAGAGGCCGTTGGAATTGCCACGGGGTCAATAGCGGTCGAAAGGCATGCATTTGCGAGGTTAACCGTAACCGTATCAAGGTAGTCTGAAAGAAAACCAGCAGCCGAGCTGTCGATGATCTGCCTGATCCTGTAAGTGATGATTCCTGCCGGCACGTCGGTCAGCACATCCTCGTATTGATAGCTGCGGTTTGAAAACAGGTCACCTGTGCCCGGCCGTATGGTGATCCTGGTAAAGCTATTTTGACCTGGCAGCATCCTATCAATCTCATAGGACATGGCAGACATGTCCTTGCTCGTCCAGGAGATTGTTGTTCTGCAGCCCGCCAGGCTGGCCGTGGCCGAGGCAAAATCTTTTACGAGGTACATCAGGGCAAGCCTTACATCCGGAATGCCATAACCTATGGAATCGTTCGGATTACTGCTTCTGCTTCCGGAACGCCTGAGCGCGCCGATGACCTTCATATTGCTGAACTCGGGAAAGCCTTGCCAGAGGCAGGTTGCAAGCCCCGCCATATTGGGCGTGGCAAAAGAAGTACCACTGCCTGTACCTATGCTATTGCCGGGATACTGTATGGTTACGTCAACACCCAGCGAGGCGATATCAGGTTTGATCTGTCCGTCCGAAGAGGGGCCCCTGCCTGTGAAAGGCGCTGCCCAGCGGGCTGCACTTACCGCGCCAACGGCAAGGACACTGTCGCCATCGGAGGGACTGATAATGCGCTGCCAGCCGCTTGTTCCTTCGTTACCCACCGAACTTACTACCAGTATGCCTTTGCGGGCAGCCATATCTGCGCCCCTGGCGATCATGGTCGTGTTGCCATTCATATCGGCCAGGGTATAATCATAAGCGGGGTTTGACATACGATCGGCATACCCGACTGAGGTGCAGATCACGTCTCCGCCTGCGCTATCGAGTTGTTCTGCTGCGCAGACCCAGTTGATCTCCTCTATCCTGTATTCGGAGAGGTTGTCTTCGGTGCGGTAGAGGTAAAAGCTCGTCTTGGGTGCCGTACCGGTAAACTGGCCCGGGATGTTTGCCGCTATGGTGGAAAGACATTGAGAACCGTGCGCATCATCTTCATTCACACTGGCGTTTCGTGCCACGAAATCCCACGTGCCAAGTATCTGTCCATTGTTCCGGGCACTGTCAAAAGCCCTTGTAGTAAGATAGTTGTTAAAGCCTCCGTCCATCATGCCGAGGATCATGTTTTGCCCGCGCAAGCCAATATTATGCAGGAACTCGCCTTTGTGAAGGCTCACCTGCTGGGCGGAAGATCCATAGTTGTAGTGATTGGCTGTAAGTTCGCTGGTCCTGGAAGGCGCAAGGGGTTGAAAGGATTCCAGGAAATCTCTTGTGGGACTGGAAGAAGCCCCGGTCCTTGCCGCGATCGCCGATACCGATTGAACAAAGGGAAAGCTATTGATCTTGGCAAGCGCAGCCGCATCGGTGGTCTGTATGGTAACAAGGTTCAGCCATTTGGATACGTTGAGAATAACAACACTGCCGGCCAGTCTCAGGCTGTCTATGTAACGGGGCGTAACAGGAAGATCAGTGCTGTCCAGGGCGATATTATAGCGGGTTCGCCTGGCTATCGAGCGCGAAGAAAGATAGGCCGAAGGATTGTTGATCTGGTAGGGTGATGAACCCTTGTCCCTGAACCTGATCATATGCTTTGTCTGCGCCTCGCAGCAAAGCTCCGATAAAAGGAACAGCAGCATTAATCCCGCCAGCTTCTTCATATGCTTAGTTGTGATCGATCATTGTTCGCTTAACGCCAAAACCAAACCGTTTGCCATCGTTCGAGTTGCCCGATACAGGGTGAAACTCCCACATGATCAGCTCCTGTGAAACAAGGCCGATACCCCTGGCATACTTATCCATGCCATAATCCCTCGAGCCTATTGGAAGATCACCGTAAAGCGTATCTTTTCTTTGAAAGAAATCATTTACATAACCAAAGGTCCAGCGATTGTTCACATATTCATACACCTTGCCTCCATTGACAGGAATGGCAATGTCGTCGAGCTTGACCGGCTGATTGGTGCGGTTATAGATGTAAAGCTTGATCACTTCTTCCGAGGGTGTGGCTGACAAACGGATGGTATCGGTGCCGGTGCCTCTCAGGTAAACGGTGTTGATGCCGGCCGGTATGGCCAGTTGGTTGCCTGATGCGGTAAGGGTATCGGCCGTATTGTCCTCGTCGCGGGAAGTAATGCGGAGCACATCGCCGATCGTTGTTGAATTATAGGTAAAGCTGGCATCCGTGCTGTCTATTACAAAATCCCAATCGCTCATAAAAGCATCGTTGTTAAAGTTGTAGAGATTGCCATATGGCTCATCGGGCAGGTATTGATGTCCTTTCCATGAAAAATCTTTTTTTAGTGGCAGGGCAAGCTTTACAATGCGTAGGTTGTTCTCTGTAAGCTCGACCGTTTGCCTCAGGGGAGTAATGAAATAGCTGCCAACCGGCGTCCAGTCCTGTGTACCGGCTGCATCTCTCAGGTAGCGGTAAACTCGAAAAGCGGTCCTGCCCATGGCGTCGGTAACTTCAGCATCTACCACATGCTTTTCCTGGTAGGAGCGGACGGCGATATCACGGTCAAAATTGATAAAAACGGTAGAGTCTAACCTGTAAGTGATGTATTTGCCTACCTGCAGCGGAAGATAATCGGAGAGGGAGGCAGTTTCAATTTCTTCGGTTTTGCTGCAGCCTGCAAAAGCCGTTAAGACAAGAACTGCAAGGAACAGGCTGATTCGATTTGCTCTCATAAGTAAATGGATTCTCGGTTGATTGCCGCCCCGGGGCGACATATAAGCGTTAAAGCTAATTAAAAAGACTGAAAACCGGAAATGGCAGAACCTAGCCTCTTTGGATGATCCCTCCGCCTATCACATCATTGCCTTCGTAGAAGACCGCACTTTGTCCAGGCGCAATTCCCTTGGCCTTTTCGTAGAACCTTACAGTAAGTCCCGAGCTGCCCGGCAAAAGGGTAGACAGGCTTCCTTTATCCTTATAGCGGATCTTGGTAATAGCCTCCATTTCATCCTGCAATCCTTCGTATTTGATCCAATTCAGCTTGCCAACGGTCATGTCCTCTTTTTCAAGGTCTTCCTCGTCGCCCAGCACGATGGTATTGGTATCGGGATCGATGGCCGTTACATAAGCGGGCTTGCCCAGGGCAATGTCGAGCCCTTTGCGCTGGCCTATCGTATAAAAAGGATAGCCTTTGTGCTGTCCGAGGATGCGTCCTTCCTTGTCCACGAAATATCCGCCTGAGAGCCTGTCTTCCAGTCCATCGACCTTTCTTTTCAGAAAGCCCCTGTAGTCGTTATCAGGAACAAAGCAGATCTCGTAGCTCTCGCTTTTTTTAGCCAGTTCCGGATAGCCGAAATCGTGGGCCATCTGCCTGATCTCGGTTTTGCGATAACCTCCCAGTGGCAGGAGGGTCCTGCTCAGGAGGTCCTGCTGAAGGCCCCAAAGCACATAGCTCTGGTCCTTCGTCTCGTCAATGCCCTTGGTAATGGCATAACGGCCGTTGCTGTGCTGAAAAACAGAAGCGTAGTGACCGGTAGCGATGAAATCGCAGTCCAGCGCATCCGCCCTTTTTAACAGAGCGCGCCATTTGATATGGGTGTTGCAAAGTACGCAGGGATTGGGTGTGCGGCCGGCAAGGTATTCATCTACAAAATTGTCAACCACAAAATTGCCGAACTCTTCGCGTATGTCGAGTATATAATGAGGAAAGCCATGCTGAACGGCGGCCATGCGGGCATCATTGAAACTGTCGAGATTGCAGCAGCCGGTTTCTTTTTTAGAACCGCCGCTGGCCGCATAGTCCCATGTTTTCATGGTGATGCCCACTACTTCGTAACCCTGTTCATGAAGCATGAGGGCTGTAACGGTACTGTCGATACCCCCGCTCATGGCTACCAGAACTTTTCCTTTCCTGCTCATAATGATAAATCCTGCCGGTTAAGCCGGCGGATTGCAAAGATAAGAACTGTACCGGTTGTGCTCAGAAGGGCCCTTGTTAAGGTTTGGGCTGCAATGCTGCCCAGGAATAAGGATAAAGTGTTAAAACATTTGTAAGAAATTTACGTTAAGAGGCTGTCAGCGGGCCTTGAGATAATTTTCTGCCGTTAAGCGCCACTGCTATGAGACAAAAACTGTTCCTGACGGTCTTTTCCCTTTGCCTTGCCTGCCTGGCCTTTGGTCAGACGGTAAGGGTCTATGGAACCGTGAGAAATACGAGGCTGGAGCCCCTGGCTTTTGTAAGCATACAGGTAAAAGATTGGAAAACAGGTGTGTCGAGCCGGGAGAATGGAAGCTATGAGCTCCAGCTCGAGGAAGGCAGGTACGAGCTGGTGGTAAGCATGATCGGCTACAAATCACAGGTAGTGCCAGTAGTCGTGCAGAAGGTGCCATACCGACTTGATCTGATGATGGAGGAGGACGAGGCCAGGAATATGGATGAAGTGGTCGTGAAGGGAAAGTCCCGCGACCGTTCAGAGGAGTTCATCAGGAATGTGATCAGGAACAAGCAAAGGATTCTTGACGCATCGGGAAGCTGGTCCTGCGAGCTTTACATCAGGGCTACACAGGAAGATTCTGCTGCAGCCCGCAAGAAAGGGAAAAGCAAGGGCAAGCCCCAGGATACCGCATGGCAGGCCAATGCAGCGCTCAACAGAATGGCCATGGCCGAGGTAATGCTAACCGTAGACCACAAACCACCCGGCCTCATAAGAGAGGAGCGCACAGGTATAAAAAAGCGGGGAGATGCTTCCAGCCTTTTTTACCTCAGCACCACAGAAGGTAATTTCAACTTTTATTACAACCTCGTCAAGGTGCCGGCGCTGTCCACCACGCCCTTCCTTTCGCCGGTGAGCTATAGCGGTTTGCTCGCCTACCGGTTCCGTCTTTTGAAGACCACGGTGGAGAACGGCCGGAAGATCTACACCATTGGCATCAGGCCAAGGCAGTTGAGCAATGCCACAGTTGAGGGTGAGATTACAATTGCGGACAGCCTCTGGGTCATTCTTTCAACGAAGCTGAGCTTTCCTTCCTATCACCTGCCGGAATATGATTTTTTTGAAGTGGAGCAGCGTTATGGTCTCGTCAATGACAGTGCCTGGATGATATCACGCCAGGAGTTCACCTATTATTCCAAATCGGGCAAAGGCAAGAAATCAGGCCGCACGGTAGCGGTGTACCGCAATTTCCAGCTGAACAGGATATTTGATAAAAAGCATTTTGGCACGGAGGTGAGCAGCACTTCGGAAGAGGCCTATACGAAGGACAGTAGCTTCTGGGCAAGCCAGAGAACCGAGCCGCTCACGCCGAAAGAGGTGCGGTTCATCCAGTACAAGGACAGCATTTACCGCGTAACGCATTCGAAAGCTTATCTCGACTCAATGGACAGGAGGATCAACAGGATCACCTGGAAGAATGTGCTTATCTCCGGCCAGACCTTCAATAACCACGAGAAGGAGCGCAGATGGTACCTGCCGCCCGTTTCCAACATCTTTCAGCCCGTTTCCTTTGGTGGCAGCCGTATCCAGCTTGCTTTCTATTATAACAAAATATTCAAGTCGAAAAAGAACATTTCGCTTGCAACCGATATCAGCTATGGGCTGCGAAACCGGGATGTGAACGGATCGGTAATGGTCACCCGTATGTACAATCCGTTTAACAGGGGATTTTTTCATGCCTCGGTAGTACGCAGGTTCGATTTCATCTTCCAGGGCGATGCCTGGATCAATATGCTTAAGCGGAGCAATGTTTACCTGAACAATGCGCTTGTTGTAGGACATGGCCTCGAGCTGGTGAACGGACTGTTTCTCTATACTGATGTAGACCTTGCCTTTCGAAAGTCGGTCAGCAATTACAAGACCAATTCGGATGTGGACGAAGTGCTTGGCGATGTGCTTACGAACAACCAGGCAGTCGCATTTCCCGCGTACAATGCAGTATATGGCAAGATAAGGCTGCAGTACACACCCTGGCAGCGCTACATCAGGGAACCGCGCGAAAAACTTATCCTGGGATCAGCCTGGCCAACTTTCTATACCATGTGGCGCAAGGGTGTTCCGGGTATATTTGATAGCCAGGTGGATTTTGATTACCTCGAATTTGGCATGGAGCAGCAGGTAAAGCTCGGACTGGCGGGTATATCGACCTATAACATCAAAACGGGAGACTTTCTGAACCAGCGCGACCTGAGGCTTGTGGATTACCAGTTCCAGAGGCGCGGCGATCCGCTTCTTTTTCTCAATCCTCATGAAGCCTTCCAGGCGCTCGACTCCAGCTTTCCCGTATTCAGGCGTTTCTACCAGGGGCACTATGTGCACGAGTTCAACGGAGCATTGATCAACAAAGTGCCACTGCTCAAAAAGCTCCGGCTGCGGGAAGTGGGCGGCGCAGGCTTCCTGGTAGCCAGGGAAAGGAACCTTCGTTATGCCGAAATATTCACCGGTGTGGAGAGGGTATTCAAATGGCCCTTCGATGTTGACAGTAAATTCAAGCTCGGAGTATATGTAGTCGGCTCCGTAGCCAACCAGTTCCGCAACCCGGTCATGCTCAAGGTAGGCATAACGAGCTGGGAT
>DASTPZ010000104.1:0-9291 GCA_035761965.1 Flavisolibacter sp.
ATCTTTCCAAACAAAAAAGATCTGCTGTTTAATAAAACAAGCCTGGAAATATCTCCCAGGGTCGATGACCTGGTCGCAGGCTTTCTATCATTCAAATTCAACAGCATGGTCCCGGCAAAAGAATTTGCAAGTACACTTCAATAATATAAAAAATAAATATGATAATTTAGTTAGAATATAAAATTACTTAACAATAAATATGCAGGTTGCTTTTGAAGAACGACCCGTAACCTCCCACCAAAGAAAGCTGACTGCAATATCGCTATTGCGAGTATGCAGATCGTATCGGTTTATAGAGTTCCTGCGCCTTGCTCTCTTGCTGTCGATGCACATTGAACCGTCTTCACAACAGATCAGCCGGACAGGACGGTTTTAATCAGCTGAAGTGATTACGGGCAGTGACTCCTGCTTTACATGATCAGTCTTAGGATAATACTGCCTGTTTTCTCCATTCACTGCAACATAGATTCATCAGTGCTTTCCGGTCAAGACCTGCTGATCCTGCCCGAAAGATCCAACCCTTCCCTTTCAGCCGTTTCGATGGCGGTAGCATAACCCGCATCTGCATGCCTGATCACACCCATGCCCGGATCGTTCCTTAGTACCCTCGACAGCCTGGCCGCTGCTTCCTCGGTTCCATCGGCCACGATCACCATGCCGGCATGAATGCTATAGCCCATGCCCACGCCACCGCCGTGGTGCAGGCTTACCCAGCTCGCGCCGCCGGCCGTATTCACGAGGGCATTCAATATAGGCCAGTCGGCAACGGCATCGCTCCCATCCATCATGGCTTCCGTTTCCCTGTTGGGCGAAGCCACCGAACCGGTATCGAGGTGGTCGCGGCCGATCACGATCGGCGCCTTTACCTTGCCTGTTCTTACCAGCTCGTTAAAGGCCAGTCCGGCCTTCTCCCTCTCCCCTTGTCCCAGCCAGCAAATCCTTGCCGGCAGCCCCTGGAAGGCTATGCGCTCCCGCGCCAGCTTTAGCCAGCGTTGCAGCGATTTGTTCTCTGGGAACATGCCTGCGATGAGTTCATCGGTCACCGCTATATCGGCCGGGTCGCCGCTGAGCGCCGCCCAGCGGAAAGGCCCCTTGCCTTCGCAGAACAGCGGGCGTATATAGGCCGGTACGAAGCCGGGGAAGTCGAATGCGTTTTGCAGTCCCTGTTCCCTGGCCCTCGCCCGTATATTATTGCCATAGTCGAAGGTGATGGCTCCTTTTTTCTGCAGCTCGAGCATGAGCTCCACATGCCGGTGCATGCTCGCATAGGCATAGGCGTTATACCCGTCGGGGTCCTGCTGGCGAAGCACCCTTGCCTGCTCAAGGCTGATCTCATGCGGCCAGTAGCCGATGAGGGGATCGTGCGCAGAGGTTTGATCGGTCAGGGTGTCGGGGATCACGTTTCTTTCGAGCAGCCGCTCCAGCAGGTGCACGGCATTGCAAAGCACGCCGATGGACACCGCCTCGCCCTTCTTCCTGGCCTCCAGGGCCCTGTCGATGGCCGCATCGATGTTGCTGATCTTTTCGTCGAGGTAGCGCGTCTCCAGCCTTTTGTCTATGCGCCACTCCTCCACCTCGGCCACCAGGGCCACGCCTTCACTCATGGTGATAGCCAGGGGCTGGGCGCCACCCATGCCTCCGAGTCCCGCGGTCACGTTCAGCGTTCCCCTGAGCGTGCCGCCAAAATGTTTATCTGCTGCGGCTGCATAAGTTTCATAAGTGCCTTGTACAATGCCCTGCGAGCCGATATAGATCCAGCTGCCTGCGGTCATTTGTCCATACATCATCAGCCCTTGTTTTTCCAGTTCTTCAAAATGCTTCCAGTTGGCCCAGTTGGGCACTAGCTGAGAATTGGAGATGAGCACGCGCGGTGCATCCCTGTGCGTGCGCAGAATGCCTACGGGCTTGCCGCTTTGTATCAGCAGGCTTTCGTCGTTCTCGAGGATCTTAAGTCCGGCAATGATGCGGTCAAGCGCTTCGAAATTGCGGGCGGCCTTTCCCCTTCCGCCGTAAACGATCAGGTCGTCGGGTCTTTCGGCCACGGCGGGGTCGAGGTTGTTGAGCAGCATGCGCAGGGCGGCTTCCTGTATCCAGCCCTTGCAGGTCAGCTGTGAGCCGGTAGGCGTTTTATATTTAACGGGGTCATACTTGGTGGCGGTAACAGTGTTCATACAGCAAACGATTTGGCTGCTAATGTATGAAAAAGGCAAAGGCCAACCCACCCTTGGTTCTCCCGCTTTTGGCTTTGCTTAACCCGGCGCTAAAAGCCTTTTCCTTACATTTGCGCCCAAACGAACGATTGCCATGGACGTAAAGAACAACATACTCGAAACGATAGGAAACACGCCGCTGGTAAAGCTGAACCGGATAACAAAGGAGCTGCCCTGCGATGTGTATGCCAAGGTCGAATACTTCAACCCCGGGAACAGCATCAAGGACCGGATGGCGCTCAAAATGCTTGAGGTGGCCGAAGCCGAGGGAAAGATCAAGCCCGGCGGCACCATCATCGAGTGCACATCGGGCAATACCGGTATGGGACTCGCCATGGCCGCCGTTGTAAAGGGATACAAATGCATTTTTGCCACCACCGATAAGCAGTCGCAGGCCAAGGCCGACATCCTGCGCGCCCTGGGCGCCGAGGTGGTGATCTGTCCCACCAACGTGGAGCCCGAAGACCCGCGCAGCTATTATTCCGTGGCCGCCAGGCTGGCAAGGGAGATACCCAACTCCTTTCTTATGAACCAGTACGACAACCTGGCCAACAGGCTGGCGCATTACGAGAGCACGGGCCCCGAGATCTGGCAGCAGACCGATGGCAAGGTTACCCACCTCGTGGTAACGGCCGGCACCGGCGGCACCATTACCGGCACCGCGCAGTACCTGAAAGAAAAGAATCCCAACATCCAGATCTGGGCCATCGATGTTTATGGCTCGCTGCTGACAAAATATTTCCGCACCGGCGAGGTCGATATGAACGAAGTGCATCCCTATATCTCCGAAGGCTTTGGCGAGGATTTCGTGCCCAAGAACTATGATATGAGCGTGATCGATCATTTCGAGCAGGTAACCGACAAGGACGGCGCGGTAATGACACGCAGGCTGGCAAAGGAAGAGGCCCTGTTCTGCGGGTACAGCGCCGGCAGCTGTATCACCGGGTTGCTTCAGCTGAAGGACAAGCTCAAAAAAGGAGACCTCGTGGTGGCCATCCTGCACGACCATGGCAGCCGCTACGTAGCCAAGGTATACAACGACCAGTGGATGGCCGAGCGCGGCTTCTTTGATGTGAAATCTTTCAGGGATGTGGTGAATGCAAGAGCCAGGCAGCGCCTGATCACCGTTGAGCCTACGCAATCGGTAGCCGAAGCGGTCGACCTGATGAAGAAATACGATATCGAACACATACCGGTCATTGGCCGCGAGGGCGAGATGATGGGATCCATCAGCGAAAGCGGACTTTTCCAGAAAGTATTCAGCAACCCGGAGATCAAGACCGAAAAGATCGAAAGCGTGATGGAAAAGCCTTTTCCCATTGTGGCCTTCGATACGGCGGTGGAAAAGCTGGGCACCCTTATCAACAAGGAGAATGGCGCCGTGCTCGCGAAAGACGAAAGCGGCAACCTGCACATCGTCACCAAATATGACGTGATCCAGGCCCTTGCCTGAGGCCCCGGGGCAACGGAAAACTGCGGCTAGGTGAATTCACCTAGGCTTTGATGATGGCTTCCAGGCGCGATAATCATCATTTCCGCAACAAGACCATACCCGCTGTTATTTTTCAATAAAAACCGTTTCGCATACAAAAAGCCCTGTAAAGCAGGGCTTTGTCGTGCTTATACGAAAAGAGTTCGAAAATAGCCCTGATATGACCCACACCTGCCATCGTAAAAACCACAGTCATGTGCAGGGTATTTTCCCAGTTAGATGCTGGCGCCTTTACGATGGTGCCAGTAATTACCATAGCCTCAAAATAGAGCAAAACTGCCATTGCACAGACTGCCGCAGCTTCATAGCTTTGTACCAGAAGTTGATTGATATAAATATCCAAGTATCCGTTAAAAAACCGATCCAATCCAAATCCAAAAAACCGACCGTCCAGTAAGAATTTCGATCCGAATCCTTTAGAAAAACCAGCGGTTAAATCCAATATCAATCAACTTCTCCTCTTTAGGAAGATTTTCTGTGAAAAACCAACGGCCTTAACTGGTCATCCAATCCTAAGAAAGCCATTCCGATTCCTAAGAAAGCCCGTTTTTACATCCAATCCTGAAAAACTGTCCAGTCCTCTGGAAACTACCGTTCGATCAAGAAGACTGTTAGCCTATCACCATCCTCCAATCCGATGAAAACACGGAAGGAATTCCATTATCCTCCTGCTAAGCCTCCGACTAAGGCGAAAGCAGGAGGAAGGTGATGGCGAACCGGCAAACCCCAAGCCGGCATCAACTAACACTACCACATCTCTATCTTTCATCTCCCCCATTGTTCCTAATTTGCGGCATGTCCTTTTTTACCGATCAGCTGGGCAGGACCATCGAGCTTGGCCATCCGCCTAAACGCATCATATCGCTTGTGCCTTCGCAGACCGAGCTGCTGGCAGACCTGGATCTTGAGCAGGAGGTTATAGGCATCACAAAATTTTGCGTGCACCCCGGTGACTGGTACAGGACTAAAAGGAGGATCGGCGGCACCAAGCAGCTCGACCTTGCGCTCATCAGGTCCCTCCAGCCTGACCTCATAATTGCCAACAAGGAAGAAAATGTAAAGGAGCAGGTGGAAGCGCTGGCAGCCGACTTTCCCGTTTGGGTCAGCGATGTGAACAACCTCGATGATGCCATCCGCATGATCGATGAGCTGGGCATCGTCACCGGGCGGCAGAAAGAGGCAAAGGAGATTTCTTCCCGCATCAGCGAGGGATTCGACAGCTTAGAGAGCGCTGCTTCCCCTTTGCGTACTGCCTATCTCATCTGGCGCGATCCCTACATGACCGTTGGCGGCGATACCTTTATCAACCACCTGCTCTCGCGCTGCGGATTGCAGAACATTTTTGCCGGCGAGCTGCGCTACCCGGCCGTGACGGTGGAGGAATTGCACGCGCGGACCTGCGAGCTCCTGCTCCTGTCCTCCGAACCTTATCCATTCAAACAAAAACATATTGACGAGCTGAAGGCCTTTCTGCCCAACGCCACCATCCTGCTTGTTGATGGAGAACTGTTCAGCTGGTACGGAAGCAGGCTGCTCCATTCGCCTCTTTATTTTCAGCAACTGCTCGAACAGATACCTTCAATTTCCTAAATTCGGTGATGCCTGAAACAGACCAGCCTTCGCGCAAAAAGCCTTTTTTCCCGGTCAACAAAGAGCTGCGCGCCTACCTGCGCACGCATGGCCGCGAGATCCAGCTGCCGGTTTCCTATAGCGACCTGCTGAACATCACCTACTCGGTGCCCCTCACCGATAAGGCGGGCAAGGACACGCTCTGGGAAAAAGCGCTTTACGATATGCGCGACTGGGAATACCTCAAGGAAGGACTGATCAACCTCTACGCCATCATCAAGACCGAAGGCGACTATACCTTCACCAAACACCTTGATGTGGCCCGCATCGACTACTGCACTTTTGGCAACTCCAATCCCTTCCGCATCCGGATCGTGAACCGCTATAACGACAACTACGATCATTACTACATCAAAAAAGAGGATGCCTCCAGGGTATACGGGCTCGAGCTCGAGCACCTGCTTTCACCCAACCGCATTTCTTTTTTAACGGGTAAGGATACCCTCGTGGAAGAGCACATACCCGGCCTGCCCGGCGATGTATTTGTAAAGGACTATATCCATCGCCCCGAAACGAACAAGATCAGGCTGGCCAAGGAGTTCGTCAAGTTCAACGAGCGCTGCTTCGTGCGCCTGCTCGGCGATATGCGCAGCTATAATTACGTGGTCAATGTTACCCCCGATATTGAAGACTACCAGTACCGGATCAGGGCCATAGATTTTGACCAGCAGTCCTACGAGGGCCGCAAGAACCTCTACCTGCCCCAGTTCTTTAAGGAAAACCATCCCTTTGTCGAGCTTACGCTCAAATACCTCAACAAAGACTCGATCGAACAATACCAGGCCGAGGAGCGCACCCTTATTGCCTATCGCATGGCGGCCTCGCGCTACCGCATCATGGATCTGTTCAAGATCATGACCAAGGATGAGATCTCCACGGAGGACAAGCGCCAGCAGCTGCGCGAAGAGCTGAGCGGGTATTTTCAGAACACGGCCTTCCTGCGCTGCAGGACCATGGGTGATATCGTAAAGCAGGTGCTGCGCTTTGTGCTGAGGCCCCACCTGTCGAGGATACAGCGCAACCTGGGCAAGATCACGGATTGACGAAAGATATCCATGATCTTCTCCCGTGAAAAAAACACCCGTACGAAACAATATCAGCTTATCTTAGCGATCACCGGTAACGAAGCTTGCTTTTGGGAGAGGATTTTTAAACCCAAAACAAACGATCATGAAAAAATACAAACCTGGGGTACTGTTCGGCAAAGAGCTCGAAGCCCTTTATCAGGATGCAAAGGACAATGGCTTTGCCCTCCCCGCCGTCAATACCATCGGCACCAACAGCATCAATGCAACACTCGAAACGGCGGCAAAGGTCAATTCACCCGTCATCATCCAGTTCTCCAACGGCGGCGCCCAGTTCATTGCCGGCAAGGGTATGCCTAACGACCAGCTGCAGGCCAATATCGCCGGCGGTGTTTCGGGCGCCCTGCACATACACAACGTGGCCAAACATTATGGCGTGCCGGTGGTGCTGCATACCGATCATGCGGCCAAAAAATGGCTGCCATGGGTAAGCGGACTGATTGACGCAGGAGAACAATTTTTTAAGGAAAAAGGACGGCCGCTCTTCAGCTCCCATATGCTCGACCTTTCCGAAGAGCCCATCGAAGAGAACATCGGTACTTCCGTTGAATTCTACAAACGCCTTGCCCCGCTGGGTATGGGCATAGAGATAGAGCTCGGCGTAACCGGTGGTGAGGAAGATGGTGTGGACAACAGCGGCGTGGAGAACGACAAGCTTTATACCCAGCCGAAAGAAGTGGCCTACGCCTATGAGCAGCTGCGCCAGGTCGGCAACCTGTTCACGGTGGCGGCGGCCTTTGGCAATGTGCATGGCGTATACAAGCCCGGCAACGTGGAGCTGCGACCCGATATCCTGCGCAATAGCCAGGACTATATCAGGGAACATTATAAGACCGGTGAGAAGCCCGTGTTCTTTGTTTTCCATGGCGGAAGCGGCTCGCCCCAGCACCAGATCAGGGAAGCCATCGGTTATGGCGCCATCAAGATGAACATCGATACCGACCTGCAATGGGCTTTCTGGGAAGGCATCCTGGGCTTTTACCAAAAGAACGAGGGCTTTTTGCAGGGCCAGCTGGGCAACCCCGAGGGCGAGGACAAGCCCAATAAAAAATACTATGATCCGCGCGTATGGCTGCGCAAGGCCGAAGAGAATTTTGCGAAAAGGCTTGAGGTAGCCTTCGAAGACCTTAATTGCATCAACAGGAATGCCCGAACAACGGCACCTTTATCCTAAATGACCTTTTCTTCACCGGCTGTTGCGCCTAGTGCTGCAGCCGGTGTTTTTTTACCAGGACAGTTGCGCTTCTTTTCCGATCTTTCCATCATGACCAGGCTCCTGCTGATTTTTATTCTGCTGCACGGCTGCGCCATGATGGCTGGCGCGCAGCAGAACCCTTTGCATCCTGGTGTGCTGGGACTGCATTTCACCCTGCACCAGTTTGAGCGGAATGAAGGCAGCGGTCCTCATACCGGCCTCGCGCTGAGCTATCTCAGGGGCATTCGTCCGCGGCTGGATTATATTATAAGCCTGAACGGCAGCTTCCCGGATTCGGCTTCGGCGAGGAGACGCGGGGCCGATGCAAAAAGCCTGCTGCTGCAAGCCGATGCTGTGCTTCGCCTGCGGATGCAGAGATCTCCCCAAAAACTTTCTCCTCACCTGCTCGCCGGTGGCGGCATTTCCCAATACCGTTCTGCTGCTGGGCTATATGCCCTGGCAGGTGCCGGGCTTTCCTTTAGCATCAGGGATGTTTTTATTACTACAACAGCCCAATACCGTTACGGCCCAACTGATAGACTTTATTCTCATTTTCATTATTCGATCGGTATTGCCGGGCTGTTGGCAAGGAAGGCGCGGAAGGTAAGCTCTCCGCCCCTTTCTGCACCCTCTGCCGGCGGCGACCGTGATGGCGATGGCATTGTTGATGTGAATGACCGCTGCCCGGACGCGCCAGGCCTCGTGCGTTTTCGTGGCTGTCCCGACTCGGATGGCGACGGGATCGAAGACAGTCTTGACCGCTGTGTACTTGTGCCGGGTGTAGAGCGTTATGCCGGTTGTCCAGTGCCCGATCTCGACCGCGATGGCATCGACGACGAGCAGGACAGCTGCGTGAACAGGCCTGGAGTGATGCGATATCATGGCTGTCCCGTGCCGGATACCGATGGCGATGGCGTTAATGATGAAGCGGACAGCTGCGCCACCATAGCCGGAAGTACGGCCAATAAAGGCTGTCCCCCGCCCGACACGGCGCTGGATAAAAAGCTCGCCCTGTTTGCGCGGCAGGTATATTTTGCCACGGGAAGCTACCGGCTGCTGCCCTCCTCTTACCCGGCCCTGGATGAGCTGGCGGCATTGCTGCTTGCACAACCTGGCCTGCAGCTGAGGATCGAGGGCCATACCGACAACCAGGGTAAGGCGGAGGCCAACCAATTGCTTAGCGAAAGGCGGGCTGCGGCGGTAAGGCAATACCTGGAGGTGAAGGGCATTTTGCCAACCCGGCTTGAATCTGCCGGCTATGGCTCCACGCGGCCCGTGGCCAGCAATGCGAGTGCGGAAGGAAGGGCGGAAAACCGACGGGTGGCTTTTGTGGTGCGGTAGGGTTTGGTGAAGGTGGTATTGGTAGGTTTATCGAAGTTGCTTTTGCACTTGGTCATGGCCAGGTTCCTTTCTATCACGCCCAGGCGGGAGGAGCCGTAGAGGTGATGCTCAGAGAGCCTTAAGGTATCCAGCGGGGCACCAAAGGGGTTGCTTCTAAAGTTCTTATACACCGCCATTACATTGCCCTGCGCGTCCCTGACGTACCAGGTGTAGTGGATCTTGTCATTGACCACCTGCTTGCCCACCCTGTTGCCCGAAGGATCGTAGGCAAAGAACATCTGGGCGGTCTCGGTGCTCAGGTTGCGCCAAAAATCGATCTGGGTGATCTTGCCATAGACG
>DASTPZ010000105.1:0-4620 GCA_035761965.1 Flavisolibacter sp.
TCTAGCCATGTTCACCAAACAAACCGACAGGCTTGTACTGAGGGACTTCGCGAAAGAAGACGGCCCCTTTGTGCTCTACCTGCTAAATACGCCCAGTTGGCAGCGCTTTATCGGAGACCGGGGTGTAAGAACCCTTGTGGATGCGGAGCGCTACATTGCCGGAACACTCATGTCGCCCTATGCCCAGGGACTGGGCATGTACCTGGTCGAGACGCGGCAATCAGGGGAGCCTGTAGGCATGTGCGGCCTCGTAAGGCGCGATTATCTTTCTTACCCCGATATCGGTTTTGCCTTCCTGCCTCAGCACATGGGTAAGGGCTATGCTTTTGAAGCCGCATCGGCTGTGATTGCCCATGCTGCGGAGATCAGCATGAAAAGGATACATGCGATCACCTTGCCCGGGAATGTCGCTTCGATTGGGCTCATAGAAAAACTGGGTTTGCAATTTGAAGAAAGAAGGGCTATTTCTGGCGAAACGCTCAGCATTTATGGCAAGACCCTGCAATGAGTCGCACACGCAAAACAAAAAGAATCTTTCTAACAGAAAGGCCGGTTCATTAATTATCATCTCTGATCGCATGAATAAATACTTGATCCTGTCCGCCACCATTTGCCTGTTGTCAGACTGCAGTCCAATAGTGAAGACTGGCGGACATAAAGGGTTTGCAAAAAACCCTGTTGTGGCGCACCGTGGTGCTTTCAAGAAAAATGGATTGCCCGAAAATTCGATCGCTGCTTTGAAAGAGGCCATCAGGCTGGGATGCACGGGTTCTGAGTTCGATGTGCGAATGACCGCAGACGATTCCCTGATCATCAACCATGACCCGCATTACAGCGGGAAGGAGATAGAGAAAACGGTCTACAGCGAGCTTTCATCTGTAAAGCTATCTAATGGAGAGCCCCTGCCTACCTTGCGTTCCTACCTGCTCGCCGGTATGGAAAATAACACAGGTACAAGGCTGGTGCTTGAGATCAAGCCCTCGGGCATGGGCAAGGAGAGGGCAAGGCTGATCGTCGACAAAGTGGTGAAAATGGTGAATGAGCTGGGTGCCCGCTCAATGACAGTTTACATCAGTTTTGACTATGATATGCTGAAGCGGATAGCGGAGATCAGTCCCGGTTCACCCTCGCAATACCTGAATGGCGACCGGGCACCGGAACAGCTAAAGGCCGATGGCATTGGCGGCGCAGATTATCATATTTCGGTATACAGGCTGCACCCGGAATGGATAGAAGCCGCAAAAAAGCTGGGCATTATCTTAAATGCCTGGACGGTTAACGAAGCCGAGGGCATGAGATGGCTGCTTGGAAAGAATTTCGACTATATCACCACCAATGAGCCGGAAATGCTTTTGTCGATATGGGAAAGGCGTTAGGTGCCGTTGGGGTGAGGTCAAAGTTCTTGTCGCTGTTATTATTTTTTCTTTTTCGAGAACAGCCAGGTAAAAAGCTCTTTTTCCGCAAAAGCCGGATCCCAGCTATTGTGATTGGCCTCAGGATAGAGCGTTAGCCTGGTGTCAGCTCCTGCTGCCTTGAGGGCGTCGGTCATTTTACGGCTGAAGACTGGATCGACCACATCGTCTTTCAATCCATGAAAGATCCACCATGATGTCTGTTTCAGCTGCCTGGCCGTTGATGGCTCGGCTCCGCCGCAAATAGCAAAGGCAGCAGCAAAAATGCGTGGCATTCTTCTTACCAGCTCGTAAGTACCCATAGCGCCCATGGAAAGGCCGCCGATGTAAACCTGGTTGCTCTTTACGCGGTAGCTCGCCAGTATCAGGCGGGTAAGCTTCTGCAGCAAAGCCATGGATCGCGTAGGCTCTCCACCCGGCAGAAAATGGAACTGCCGCTTGCCCGAAGCATCATGGGTCCTCAGCACATTGCTCCAGTAGTCGTTTGTTCCGCATTGCGGAAAAACAACAATGGCCGGAAAATTCTTCCTTACTTCCTCCTGCAGGAAGAGCTTTGAACCATGCACCAGCTGCTTTTCGTTATCGCGGCCCCTTTCACCGGCGCCATGAAGAAAAAAGATGACCGGGTAGGCCTTGGCCGTATCGTAGTTTAATGGAAGCAGCACGCGGTAGGGCATGGTATCATTGCCTTGAACCATCCATTTTTTTTCAAAGGCAGAAAGGTCCTGGGATAAGGCCACAAAAAGTCCGGGCTGGAGAACGGCAAAAAGCAGGAGAATATTTTTAAGAACTGCAGTGTTCATTTTCATAAACTTGGTTTAGATCAGAAGCTGTTATTCCTTCGCAATTTCCCGCAGCCTCTGCAGCAAGCAAAAGAAGCGGAAGCCCGGCTCTGCTGAAGCAAAGTGATTCAAGACCTGCGAAACACAGCCTAAGCAATGCAAGATAAAGCTTCATGGCGCTTAACGATCATGAAACGGGCTGGCTTTGCTGTCCGCCCGCGCGCATAGCTGAAATGCCGGATTGAATATGCCGGGCTGCTTACCAATGCCTGGGCCAGCCCGGACAGACTTTTGCCGGTTCAGCCTTCCGGGAGCTGCGGCGAACAATTTCCGGTGCTGTTTGTCTTGGCCTTAACCCTCCGGCAAAACCGCGGGTACAATACCATGAAGGCATTTTACACTCTTTTGGCCATTTCCGTAGTTTTTGCTTCCTGCAAAACCCTGAACTCAACCACAACAATAAAACCGAACGATTCTTTCCTTTTGGGCAACAATGTGCATGGCAGCTTTCGGGCTTCGCTGAAGAATCTATCCAACGGACCCGTGGAAGTTTGCCAGAAGCCGGTTGACGGTGACATGGTGACCCTTCAAACCGTAGCGCCCAACGAACGTGTCTCTGTCTCCGTGCCTCGCAATACGGCCCTCGTGGTCGTCAATAAGACAGCCGATACAGCAAACGTGCGGTTGAAGGTAAAGGGAGATACAGGGCTTTCGATGCAGTACAGGCAGTAGGTGAATTTGAAAGCTTGCCAACGATTTCTAAGAATAAACAGAGCCGGTGCTGCTCAGGCGGATGCAATGGTTTCTGCATAGGTCCGAAGAAACCGGGACACCTTATAGTGAGTAAAGCACCCATCTTCCTTTTAACCTCTACGGACTTGTTCCTCAAAAACTCTATTCGGGCGCAGACGTTCTCATAGCTCTTTCAAGCTGGCAATTCCATGTTTTACAGCGAATAAGGCAAGGCCAATAGTACACTTTACTTTCATTTTTTCCATGCGGTTGCGGTAGTCATCAAGGTAGATTAGGAGCCGGCTTAACCACCCGCGTCGTGTCCCTCTATTTCT
The DNA here is from genome assembly GCA_035761965.1 of Flavisolibacter sp. Taxonomy (GTDB): domain Bacteria; phylum Bacteroidota; class Bacteroidia; order Chitinophagales; family Chitinophagaceae; genus Flavisolibacter. Next base: position 3,262 of record DASTPZ010000105.1, read on the forward strand.
ATCGAAAATGATGGGTTGGTCCCGTACTTGGGTTTCAGCGGCAAAATTTAATTTTATTAGGTTTAAGAGTATCTTTCGCTCTTTGAGGTCATTTGCAGTTAAGGGTACAGGAACGAGAAATAATAGCTAATAAAAGGGGAATGTCCAGGATCAGCACTTCGCCAACTGCATTTGCCTGAACTTGACATGCAGGTTTCCGGGCCATCAAAGTGCGGTACGCAATAATTCAACAGACCAAGGTGGCACCACCCATTTGGAGACCTTCAAGATATATTGGACTACCGGAAATAAGATAACAACTGCATATAGCAGTAAAGATGCAATCTTTAATACTAATTTTATAATGAATGCGAACGCCTCTTTTACATATTAGCTGCCAATAAGTGAATTGGGAGGGGAACGGCTCTTTGTACATCATCGACAGCCAACAGCGGTAAAAGATTTCGGGGACAAACCCGGTTTTTGTTGCTCACGTTGTAAACTTAAACGCAAACTAATGAAAAAGTCAAAGGAAGAACTATTGAGCCCCTTAAGCATTGTATTCCTTATTATTTTTTTTGCGAATTGCAGAAACAACTCAGCTAAACACGAAAATAAGGATGTGCAAAAGGATGCCGGCCATGGAATGATTCTGACTAAAGAAAATTTTTTTAGCTGTACTGGAGCCAGAGATACTGTTTTTTCAAACGGCGACTACCTCAAGTATATTCCTATTGATAAAAAGCATTATCAAATTGAAATAAAAGTTAATGATGTATTAGATACAATCGATTTGTATCTCGGCTGCAAAACTCATAGCGGGATGATTCCTAGGGTATTATTTAGATCGGATTCAGGTTATTTAGGGCTGGGGCAAGGTTCTTCAAGCTACAGGTATTTGACCCTTTGCAGTCTAAGGGGGGGCACTAAAAAGATTAACATTAATAGATTTGAAACAGCAATAGATGTGTCTTCGGAGAATGACGGTTTTCTTTTCACAAAAGATAGCTGGCTGGTTTTATATGATCGCAATAGCGAAAAGATATTTTTCAAGAACCTTTTAAGTAAGGGTAAAAGCCCGATGGCAAATGAATTCGAATTGCATAAAAATAAAGCTGTTATAAATTATGAAAACGGCAATTCAGAGACTTACTTTTTAAATGAATTTATGGTTGGGGGCAGTCTACCGTAGCGATGCGGTGCCACCTCTCTAAATTTTATATCAGAGAGTTTCAGAAAATCCGGCACTTGCTAAAGGTCTGTAACCAAACTACAGTTGAACCCGCTGGGTGATCAACTGTTTTTTATAGGCGTGCATTGTTGTAATGTGTTGTATGAAACCATCGGGTCAGTACATAATGTGGATGCGATGTTGGTCGG
>DASTPZ010000106.1:0-15871 GCA_035761965.1 Flavisolibacter sp.
GGTAGGATGCATTCTTTTCTAGAAAGGCCCTCGTGGTGTCAATGAGTAGCTTTGCTTCGGTTTGTGCTTCCACGAGTGCTCTTTGCTCCATATCATCCTGGGCATGACTGAGTGAATCGAGAAGCATTTTTTCCACCTCCGTATCAGTAAGGCCATATTGCGGTTTTACCTCTATCGATTGCTGCACACCGCTTCTTAGCTCTTTTGCAGTAACCAGGAGTATGCCGTCGGCATTGATAAGAAAAGATACTTCCACCTTCGGCAGTCCGGCAGGCATGCCGGGTATACCCGACAGATTGAATTCGGCCAGCTTCCTGTTGTCTTTAACGAGATCTCTTTCACCTTGATAAACAGAGATCCGCATACCGCTTTGCCCATCCTTTTGTGTTGTATACTGCCGGCCTGCTTTTACCGGTATCTTGGCATTTCGCGGAATAAGCACATCCATCAACCCTCCCATGGTTTCGATGCCCAGCGAAAGCGGTGTGATATCAAGCAGCAGGATATCTTTATTATTGCCCGCCAGCACATCGGCCTGTATGGCCGCACCAAGAGCTACTACTTCGTCCGGGTTGAGGCGATCGTTCACGGCCCTTCCAAAAAATGCAGCTACGGCCGCCTTTACCAGGGGCACACGGGTAGATCCGCCAACCATTACTACTTCATCGATATCTCTTATGGTAAGCGAGGCATCGTTAAGTGCCTTGCGGCAGGCTTCAGTGGTTCTTTCAACCAGCGGCCTAACAAGCTGTTCAAAATCCGTCTTGCCGAGGCTTACAGCATAACTGCCTGCGCGGCCTTCGAACAGCTCGGCGCTGCCAAGCGCTTTCTTTGCCTCTTCGGCAGCAAGGCGAAGCTCCTGGGCAAGCGGTTTGTTTTGCAGCAGCTCCGATTCGGAAAGAGCAAGATCCTTCATCCATTTTTTCAGGATGGCCTGGTCGAAATCATCGCCACCGAGATAGGTATCCCCATTGGTGGAAAGCACTTCAAATATTCCATTGCTGATCCGCAGGATCGAAATATCGAAAGTACCACCGCCCAGGTCATACACTGCTACTGTCTTTTCCTCATCCTGCTTCATTCCAAGACCATAGGCAAGGCTTGCGGCCGTAGGTTCGTTCACTATCCTCAGCACGTCGAGTCCTGCCAGCCTGCCCGCATCCCTTGTAGCCTGTCGCTGGGCATCGTTGAAATAGGCAGGCACGGTGATCACCGCTTTGTTCACAGCTGTTTTCAGTATATGCTCTGCCCTTTGCTTAAGAGCCTTCAGGATGAAAGAAGAAAGCTCAACGGGAGTGTAGAACTTTCCGTTCACCTCTATTCTCACGAGGTTCTCGGTGCCATCGTCAATGATGCGGTAAGAAAAGAAGCCGGGGTTGGCAGCCACGTCCCGGTAAGATTTTCCCATCAGCCGCTTTACGGAAAAGATAGTGTTCGAGGGCTCCGTTACGAGGTATTGCCTTGCCTCGTTGCCTACCGATATATGATTCTCCGGGCCGAAATGAACAATTGAAGGAACAAGAGCAGTGTTGTCGAATTCCTTGAGCACAACGGGCTTTCCCGTATCGGGATGAATGATCGCTATAAGGCTGTTAGTGGTTCCGAGGTCTATACCTACAATGATCTCTTCTTTCTGCAGACTGCCCGTACTTAGATTGATGCCGATCTTGGCCATATCTTTCTTATTTATGCTTGCCGGGGCAGCTTCCGCTTAGCGCAGAAACTACCGGAAAACAAAAGTCCCGAATTAATCGGGACTTTTGAAAAGATAATATGCTTTTTAGCGCATCAGGTACATTTTACCATACCCTTTATTAAAGTACTTATCTGTATTGTCGTCGCGGGAGGTATACTTGTCCAGCGATTTTCCATTCAAATTGGTGAGCACCCGGTAAAGGTAAACGCCATTGGCCAGTTTCTGGCCATATTGATCTGTGCCATCCCATTTGAACTCAGTGATATTCCGGCCTATTTTCAGCGGTCCGAGTTCGGCTTTGGTGATCTCGCGTACTACCTTGCCCGTAACGGTCAGTACCTGTATGCGGATGTTCTGCGGCACCTCCGTTCCTGTAAGCGTGAATACGAAAGCTGTAGAGGTAGTGAATGGGTTCGGATAGTTCAGCACATTTGATATCATCGGTGTATTGATCACCTCAAAAGTAACCCGGTATTCAAGCTGGCCGGCGGCGTTGTCGCTCTTATCCTTGCCTGATACCATGAGCTCATATTTGCCGTCTTCTGTAAAATGCGGCTTGAATACTGCCGATGCGGTATTGTTGGTACTTGGAGCCTGCTGCGCAGGGATAAACTGCAAGGTATCTGTACCGAAATTGTATTCACGGGTATATCCGGTCGGGTCATCGCTGGTAGGCAGCTTGCGGATCTTCACGTTCATTACCGAAGGATCGTCGAGCAGGTTCCATCTTGCTTCGTCCTTAAGCTTGATAAGTATCTCCGGCTTCGCCGATACGATATCATAGTTAAGGATATGCACATTATCGAAAGTCACATCCAGCAAGGGATTCAGGGTATCACCCTTCACGGTGAATGGCCTTAGCGCCAGGTTGTTGAACAGGTACTGCTCTGGCTGGTCGTATGCGGGGTTAACCTCGATGCCCATGATATTAGCGCCTACGAAAGGCCTGTTATCGATTGGCACCTGGATGTGCACGGTATCTCCTACCTGGAGCGGCTTTTGTTTGGGAACAGGCAGCACGTGCTGCACATTGTTCCGGTCTGTTACCACGAGCTTCACCTTGATACTATCGGGGAAGGGAACAGGTCCCACATTCTTGAAGGCCACTTTCAAACTGGTTGGCTCGGCTACCTCTGTAGTGTTTTTGAGCTCGAAGGCCAGGTTGGGCGCGATGGCTCCTTCCGGCACAGGCTGATAGGTTACCCTCCAGTAACGAAGCTGGTAAGGGGTATAGTGACTGGTATCGCCATTGTGCAGTTGAAGCTGCAGATAAGGGTACTGGCTGGCGCTGATAGATGACAGGTCTACCACTGGCTGCGTGGGGTTGATATTTCTAAGCAGCGTATCGGTCGTACCGTTCTGCTGTACACCGATCACATCTACCCTTGCATTATCGCCTTGCGCAGCTTCCATAGGCGTGCCCGCCCACCTCAGCTCTTTCCACATAGCAGAGGGCCCCAGCACAGGCGAAGCGATTGTACCCGAAGTATCCGGAGTAAAGCAGTCTGCTGAAAGCGTAACGTTGTCGAAGGTTCCTTCAGACACTACCCACTTGGGTGTAAATGAAGGATCATTCTTTTTATAAACAAGCACGAACTGGCGTGGCTTGTACATAGAGTCAATGCCTGAGAAGCCCGCATTCCTGAGGCTATGGTAAAGGCTCTGGCCAGGACCATAAAGCTGCTCATCAGCCTTCCAGTCGTCGGCATAGCGGAGCATGCTGGCAAAAGAAGGATAGGTCACAGGATCAAGCAGGAAGCTGCGTACCACTACATAGGCGCCATCAGGGATGGTCGACTGCATAAAGTCCATAGCCCTTCTCCTGTTGGACACCGAGTCCCACCTGAACTCGAACGTATACTCGCGGCCCCCGAAGCAATTATTGGAGGCGCTGCCATACAGGCCGCCCACCGGATCGCCCGAGCTGTGGGTAATATTCCTCCAGGGTTTGAATGTAACAGGATCAAACACGTTAAAGGACACACACTGGAACCAGCAGGAATTGCGGATGTAATCCACGGAGTTTACCGCAACCGATACGCCGGCCTCCTGAGAGGTGCTGGTTGTCCATGTACCATGCTTAATAAACAGGTTATGATAACGCAGCCCATACTTCCAAAGACGGGAAGCCGAATCCATCTTGATATCGCTTACGCTTGATTTCAGGTGCTGGTAAAGGTGCGATTGGTTAAAGCCCGCATCGCTTCCCTGCAGGTAAATGAAGGAAGATTTGTTCCAGGTGATCTCTCCGCTGGCCACTACAGGACCCACTCTCCAATAATAAACCGTGCTGTCGGTAAAGCTGACACCCGGATCAAACTCCATGATACCGCCAGCACTCGTGAGATTGCGTGTTACCTTGAATGGGGAATTGAACAGTTCCGTCGTGTCTATCTCCATCCGGTATTCCTTGCTTGGACTGAACGGGTTTGCTGTAGAAGCCAGGAACTTGGCCGAAGGTGTATTTACGATGGAAAGATTATATGGGTACACAGGCCTCGCTTCGTCTTCATAGATCACCACGTCCTTCGTGATGCTGTTGTTGTTTTCGTAAAGCTCCGAAACCTTATTATCTGCATCGATGGTTACCGTGATCCTGTTCAGACCTTTGTCTGTGGCTGCCACGATGGGCAGGTCAAGCCTGATCGAATCGATATAGCGAACACCAGGAATCGTATCGCGGAAAACCACGACAGTAGACTGGTTAGGATACTGCCGCTTTACTTCAACCACAACGGATGAGTCCGGGGCCTTGCCGATGTTCATAATATTCGCATCGATGCGGAAAGAATTATCGGCTACTGAAATAAATCCTGGGCTTACTTTCACCATCGGGTCTTCGATCACATAATCGGCCTTTTCATGAAAGTTGAGACGGATGGCCGGATCACCGTTAAGCGCCGACTCTTCTGTATTACAGCGGGCATAAAAATCTTCCTGCGAGTTGTAATCAAATACGTCAGCTGCAGTCAGCTGCATGATCTCTCCAATGGATTTACCATAACTTTTATAAGCAATATGCTTATAAGCCCTCGAAGCCCAAACATCAAGGTAATGAACAATGCCAAAATGCGTTGAAGCCACAAAACCGATCGTACCACGGTCGGGGGCCAGCACATATTTTTCAGAAAGGGTTTCTTTGGTCAATAACCTTACCGGGCTGTAGTTAAAGAAATTACCTGCATTGCAACCCAGTCCGAAGAACATAGGGTATTTGCCAAAGTTGCTGTAGTTCTCGGGGTTGTCGAGATTGAACTCGAGTGTGGTTGCTGAAGAGTGACCAAAGTAGGTGATGAGGTTGATACCCTCATTGAACAGGTTCTGTATCCTTGTGCTGCTCAGTTGCTCAACGGCTGAGCTGGTGCTTTTGCTGAACTTGGATACACGGCCTCCGAAAAGCGTATCCTGGATGATCACACTGTAGCTGTCGAGAGCCGTCGAGAGCTGCGATTCGAGACTGGCCTCACTGGCGCCAACAATGTGCACGATGTTTTTCATCCAGCCCTTGTCGGCAACGGCGGGAGAGCTCAGCTTTTGTGCCTGCTCGAATTCCTTTACCTTCTTCAGGTATACTGTTACCTCTTGCGGCGTTATGGCAGAGAGACGGCCTACCGGCACCTCGGGATACGAGCTACCCGGTTCGGCAGTCAGCAGCACATCCGAAGCCGGCCAGCCGAAAGTAGGTACGAAATTAAGCTTGTCCATATCGGGCTCCATCTCGTACGTACGGAAGTGAATATAGTTCACGCCCCTGCCAATCAGGAAAACATGCTTTGGCTTTACCGTATAGGTCAGGCGGGCATAACGAATGAAGTTCCGAAGGGCAATCGGGTTCTTTTTTATGCCAAATCCGAACTGGTCTATTAATTGGTCAACAAGATATATCTTGGCATTATAGCCACCACCGCTGGCCGAGCTCCTGTAGCCACGGTATTCGTCCACGGGGTTAGTACCGTTTGGACCTGCCATCAGCTCCTGGGCGCTGATGATCATGTAATCGCCCTGGTAGGCGTCAAGAGCGTAATTAACAAAAGTGCGGGTTTGAAGCGCATTCACCTGGTTGGTATTTGAAGGCTCCGTGCTCGTGAGCACGAGGTTTCGAGCCGAACCCGAAGGCGGCAATGCAAACTTAAGCAGGGGCGCGGCTGAAAGATCGGCCTCGTAGCGCCTTCCATTCGTAAGATCATAAAGCACAGGCACCGATGCGCCATAGGAAAAATTGCTGATCTCCAGATAGTTTCCCGTCGCGCTCGCGGGGAGTGTAAATTCAAAATTCCTAGCACCTCCAAAATTGAATTGCCTTGGATAGGTAAGCTCGTACTGGTGGATCACCATCCTGTCTGTCTGGCAACCAACAGGAAGCGGAAGACAGGCGATGTTCGCGATGTTTGTGACAGTGATGGTATCTCTCACCGAATTCAGGGTGCTGAGCGAAAAGGTTGTTGAATCGGTCCGGTGGCCAAAAAAATCCACGGCGTTGCCGATCACGGAATCTCTGTTGATGTGAACAGTGTAGCGCCTCGAGTTCACTGCGTTGCCCGACACGCCGATCTTAAAGCTTGGTGCAGGTCCGCCGGGATGTACATAAAGGTTCTTAAATATAAAGCTGTTGCGGCCATAGAAGGGACCACCATTTGTTGCAAAGCTCACAATATCGTTCGAAGACCATCCCTCCCCCCTGTCGTAGGATGAGGAATAAAGGAGTTCGCCCACCTGCACGGCATAACCCCTGTTGATCCTTGAAATGTATTCATCCTTCCCGGGCCTGGGAGGTGCCTGCATAGGATGATTCAGAAGAGTATCCTTTACTGTTTGCCCGTTGATGACCGTATCATGAATAACGCGGTAACGGAAATAGTTTCCCTGCTTGTACATGAAATAAGGCTCGGCAGGAAGGGTATTGCCCGCTACATTATTTGCGGCAGCGTTGATTCTCCGGTTGGCCGCCGGACTGGGATTGACGGTAAGAAAGAACACGGCCGTGTCGCTCTGGAGGCTCCATTTGGCATTCATCTGGTAAGCCGGATCGCGGTAGATGGCCCTGTCGGGTTCACCATCGTTCATCAGCCCCCAGAACTCTATATAGTCTCCCGAACCAAGCGTGCCCGAAGGAACCGAGGTGTAAAGTGCCACTTGTGAGCCATTGCGCCAAAGCTGGAAATGTTCGGCCGGGACAGAGCCAAGTCCAGCCGCGGACAGCACCGATTGGGGTATGCGGTATAAGCCGGTTTTGCCGACTTTGAATTTGAAATAGGTTTTCGAATAGTCAATCCATTCGTTATTGTACACCTGTGCTTTCGCGGCAAAGCTCCATGTAAGCAATAAGCCAAATAGAATTTTTTTCATGAACGGTTATTTATTGGTACGGATTTATTTTTTCTTTTTCCTGTCGTTAACAAGATCAAACTGCAAGGAAAATACGTGTGTGAACAGCGGATTGGATTGATTGGCCAGGTTGGTAAAGGCATAATCGATCCGCACATTCTGCACACGGAAGCCGGCGCCGGCGCTGGGCTGGTAGATCCACACTTTTTTCTGGTTCAGGGTATCGCCATCGGCCAGGGCCCGCTGGAAATTATTGATGCCGCCACGCAGGAATAAGGCATTATTGATGTTAAGCTCTAATCCCAGCTTGGGATCTGCACTCACCGGGTCCGCACTGAAGAGGGTATTCCGCTGCCCATCAAAGGTCAGGTCCAGGTTGGCTTCCGCTACCAGTCCGACCTTTTTTCCAAGGCTAAAATCCCGTGCCACGCCAATGACCAGCCGCGGAGCCGTCATTTCGGTGGATTTTACCGGGATCTCATTGTTGGTAAGGTACAGCACTTCTTTTTCTTTTTCTGTAAAGTTGAAGGTCCAGGCATTGAATGTGGTCGTAATATCCCTGCCAGAGAAACCGAAGCGCCATTTATTGCTCCGGATCTGGAGGCCGGCATCAAGACCAAATCCCCAGGCCTTGGCAAATTTACCCACGCTCCTGTGTATCACTTTGGCATTGACGCCGAAGCTGACGTTTTTGTTGGTAGTCTCCTTTAATTTCTGGGCGAAAGAGAACAGAAAGGCATAATCCGCCGAGGAGAAAGCCTGGATATTATTGTAATTGATCGACCCGTCCGGCTCAACCAGGAAGAGGGTATTCATGATATCATCCACTGCAAAGCGAAGGCCCGTGATACCTATCGTGCGCTTATTATTGGAGAGCGGTATGGCCAGGTTCAAATAATCGTATTTTCCTATGCCGGCAAAATACTCGGCGTGCATCAGGTTCGCGTTCGGATGATCTTTCACGCCAGTGAGACCGGCGGGATTCCAATACCCCGCTGTTCCATCCTGTACTGAGGCTACCTGGGCGCTGCCCATTGCAAGCCCGCGCGCACCTGCGCCGATATTAAGGAACTCGTTGGAATATTTTCGGAATTGGGCGGATGTGCTCGTGGATATGGCAAGGAACACCACAACAAGGGAGAGCAGGTTGATTTTCATTTCTTCAATTTTCGGATAAGCAATGGATTAACGGGCTTTCATAGTTTCGGCTGCGCCTTACAAATGTAGACCATTCCCGGTCAAATTCATAATGGCTGTAATATAAATTCAGCACTGAAAACGAAAGGCTTACCGCAAAATTGCCCTTGCCTGCCTTACATTTGCCGCCTAAAGCACCGATTATGAACCTGATCGAAGAACTAAGATGGCGCGGACTGATACAGGATATCATGCCCGGAACCGAAGAACAGCTTAACAAAGAACGCACTTCGGCTTACATCGGCTTCGACCCTACGGCAGATTCCCTGCACATCGGCAGCCTCGTGCCCATCCTCCTGCTGGTTCATCTTCAGAAAGCCGGGCATAAGCCCATAGCCCTTGTCGGCGGAGCCACGGGAATGGTGGGTGATCCCAGCTTTAAAGCGCAGGAAAGAAGCATGCTTAGCGAAGAAACCCTGCAGAAAAACCTCCAAGGCATCCGCAACCAGCTTGCTAAATACCTGGATTTCACACCTGGAAGCCCAAATGCGGCCGAAATGGTCAACAATTACGACTGGTTCAGGGAGATCAGCTTTCTTCACTTCATTACCAATGTGGGCAAGCATATCACCATCAACTACATGATGAGCAAGGACAGCGTGCGCAAGCGCATTGAGGGCGAATCGGGCATCAGCTTCACCGAATTCACCTACCAGCTTATCCAGGGCTATGACTTCTACTGGCTCTATCAAAATAAGAACTGCAAGCTGCAGATGGGCGGCAGCGACCAGTGGGGAAACATCACCACCGGCACCGAGCTCATCAGGCGTAAGGCCGGAGGCGAGGCCTTTGCCTTTACCTGCCCTTTGCTCACCAAGGCCGATGGCGGCAAATTTGGAAAAACCGAACAGGGGAACGTGTGGCTTGATCCTGAAAAGACCAGCCCTTACCAGTTCTACCAGTTCTGGCTCAACGCCAGCGATACAGATGCACAGAAATGGATAAAGATCTTCACCTTCCTGCCCGAAAACGAGATTGCTGCGCTGGTGAACGAACATCTGCAGGATCCTTCACGCCGGATATTGCAAAAAAGGCTGGCCATGGAGGTTACTGTTTTTGTGCACGGACAGGAGAGCTATAACAAAGCGATCGAAACCACCCAGAAGCTTTTTTCCGGTCAGCAAGCCCCGGCAGAAACGCTTAGCCTTCAGGATCTCGAGAGCATGGAAGGCATCGTGCATGTAAATTATGAACGCCAAAAGCTTATTGAAGGCATTGATGCCGTGAGCTTTTTGTCGGAAACCGCCATTTTCCCAAGTAAGAGCGAAGCGAGAAAGATGATCCAGAATGGCGGCGTCAGCATCAACCGTCAAAAGCTGGAAGATGTGTCGCAAAAGCTGCATGCCGGGCAGCTGCTCCATGATACTTATTTGCTAATTCAAAAAGGGAAAAGAAACTACTATCTCGTAAAGGCAGTTTAAGCCTTACCTGATAAGCGTGATTGTTCCTTTTTGCGTAAGCAGGGTTGGATCGTCTCTGAACCGGTATTGGACGATATAGACAAAAACCTCGCTGGACAGGGATTTCCCGTTCAGGCTCCCGTTCCATGGCTTAGAAAGGTCGCGTGTGCGAAATACGACCTGGCCCCAACGGTTGTATACCAGCAGCTCCCCCGAGACCCTGCAAGTACCGTGAAGCCGTAACAGGTCATTCTTGCCATCACCATCCGGTGTAAAAGCCGTGGGAACATACAGGAAACATTCACACCCTGATGTTTTTATCTTCACTTCCAAACTATCCCTTTGCGTGCCGCAGGCATTTGTTATATCCAGCCAATAAATGCCGGCATCCCTTACTCTAATGCCCGGTGTATTAGACCCATTGCTCCAGGTATACTGGTAGCCAGTCTCGTTTATATTGCTCGACAGCTCTACAAAATCGAAAGGACAAATCGTGCGGTCGCTTCCTATATCCGCCACTGGCTGTTGCAGCGGGGCCACGACAATCGAATCTCTTGTAACCCCGCAAGCATTGCTCAGCTCCAGCCAGTAAATGCCAGGCGCTGCTACAGTTAACACGGGCTGGGTGGATCCATCCTGCCATACCGGGCTGCCCTGGGCACCGTCATTGTTCTGGAGAAGAAGCTGGCTCCCATTGCACAGGAAGGCATCAGGTCCCAACGAAACATCCGGAGCCGCGCCTACATCAAGGGTCACTGAATCGGCAATGGTACAGGCAAGACCGCTGCCATAAACGACTTTGTACTTGCCCGGGATCCTGGCCGTCAGGTCCTGCCCGGTAACCTGGCTTCCATCAGGAAGCGTCCATTTATACTCGGCATTGCCGGCAAGGCCGGTGCCCTCTGCCTTAAGCGAGACACCGGTAGTATTGCAAAAAGGCGCAGCAGAGAGTATATCCACCTTCACCTTTGGGTCGCAGGGCGCAGCCTGGCAGTTATCGTTGTAATTGGCCATGCCCCATATCTCTACGGAGAAGCTCGTACAGGTATAGGCAAGCGTTGCCTGCATATTGGCCGGATCGAGCTTGTAGATCCGGTTGGCGCCGGAAAGATAAAGCGAGCCATCGGCAGCGCTAACGATCCCAAAGATATTCGCACCGGCAGGCAAACCTTGTATGGATGCGCTTTGAACGGCACCGGTATTCACATCTATCACCGCAATGCGGTTGTTGGTACATGCACAATAAAGCGTTCCGTTTGAAAAAGCAAGGTCTCCGCCGCTTATAAGGTTTTGAGAACTAAGATCTGCTATCACAGTAACCTGTCCGGTAGAAAGACTGTATTTAATGATCTTCCAAAGATTGCCCTCCAATGCAGCAAAATAAAGATTGCCATTCTGGTCCGAAGTCATGGCGTTGGAAAAGCCATAACCCGGTACATTGGCTACCAACGAGGCTTGTGCATTGGTAGGATTGAGCTGGTAAATATTCAGTCCTCCCACCAGGTCCACACCATACAGTTTGCCTTCATTTGTCCATGTAAGGTCGGAAAGATTGCGCCCTATGCTGCCGATATGAGCCTCTTGCCCCGTCTGGATATTGACCCAATAAAGATTGCCGTTGCCGGTAGCGATCCAGATGGTGCTGCTGGGCACACAATTGCAGGTATTGGCATTGGCGCCGAAATAACAGGAATAGTCTTCGCAATCCTTGAGGCCATTGCCATCATCATCGGTATTGTTGTCGCAGATCTCGATATTGGTAGTTGTAGTAATGCGCGGGGGCGGAGGTTTCGTGGTATCAAGCGGAACCTGTGCCCCGGCAGGCAGGGGACGCTGCGCAAAAACAGTTGCCAGCAAGAGCAGAAAGAATAAGGTAAGCATACCCCTCATAAGGCCTGGTTTGGTAAATCAAATATAGAGCAGTGTGACAACAAGCCCCGCCTCGGCGTTGCATCAACTGCGTAAACAGCCAGCTGAAACAGCAAAGCAACAGCGGCTTGCCAATTTTTTCTGCGGGAAACGGTCATTCCTGTTTTTACAATATCCCGGTTTAAACTTTGGCAAAGCTCCTGATCCCCTCCACCAGCAAATCGAGGTTTTTGGTGCTTGTATAAACATTGGGTGTAACCCTTACACCCTTTATATTCTCCCACTCGATGCCGACAGTATGTATCTTATACTGGCTGAAAAGATAGCTGTCCAGCTCAACCGGCTTTTTTCCTTCCACTGCCACCATGCCGATAGCGCAGCCCCACTTCGGGTCCATCGAAGTAGCCAGCCTTACACCGGGAACATCGGCCACCCGCTGCATCCAATAGTTCTTGAGATAATGGAGCCGCTTTTCCTTACGGGCCGCACCGATCATTTCGTGGAACTCAATGGCCTTCCCTATAGCCTGCTCGATGAAAAAAGGCCGGGTTCCCAGGTGTTCGAATTTGCGGATATCCTCCTTGAGAGGGTTATCGCTGGCGAACAGCGGATAAAGGCCGGCGATCTTTTCTTTTCTTACATAGAGCATGCCGGAGCCGATCGGTGCATAAAGCCATTTATGAAGACTGGTACCAAAATAATCGCAGTTAAGATCAGCAATGCTGAAATCGAAATGAGCAAAGCTGTGTGCCCCATCCACCACCACCTCGATTCCGCGCTTCCTGGCTTCATCGGCAATTCTGCGCACAGGCATGATCTGTCCATTCCAGTTGATCACATGCGTGATATTAACCGCTTTTGTTTTGGATGTAAAAGCACTTACATACTGCCTCGCCAGGTATTGTTCATCTTCCGAAGGCAGATCGAGATTCACCCAATTGATCCTGATCCCATCCCGTTGAGCCCTCTGCTTCCAGGCGTTGATGATGTTGGGATAATCCTGTTTGGCTACCACCACCTCATCTCCTGATTTAAGAGGCAGGCCGAAAATGATGGTTTCCATCGACTCGGACGCATTGCGGTTGATGGAGATCTCTTCGTGACTGCAGCCGCCGATACGCGCCAGGTTTCTTCGCAATGTTTCCCTGCCCTGGTCAAGCACCCGCCACATATAATAGCTGGGCGCTTCATTGCTGAGGTCGTAATACCGTTTCATGGCATCCTGCACTGTCTTGGGCGCGGGCGATACCCCGCCGTTGTTCAAATTGACGATGCCCGCCGATACGGTAAAGGATTGCTGTATATAGAACCAGAACTCCTCTTCCGTGGCCAGGTCTCCGGGCGACATGCCGGCCGCGCCGTCCAGCGCCTTTTGCAGGCCGCGGGCCCACGAGGGTTTGGCAATCGACGTAAAAAAAGCAGCGGCAGAAAAAGCGCCCGTCTTCTGCAGAAAGGACCTGCGGTTAAAAGACATGAAGATGGTTTGTATAAATATACCGAAGAATATCGAGCATCGGGGCAGTTGCGGAAAAGGCAATCACCTGCTTTTGAACGCCCATGTGATCCAGAATTCGGCCACGAGCTCCCCCGCCCCGTTCCGGCCTTCTGCATAAGCCCGGAAGGTTTGAGCAGTTTGATCAAGAACAGCCCTGTTGACCGATGCGCTGATCTGCCCTCCCTCTCTGCAGGTGAAAACCGTGAGACCCGTTGCCTTCTTATGAAATTTTGCTTCCAGCGACACTACCAGCATCGATACGGCAGGTTTGCGCTTATAGACCGAAGCCATGGCCAGCACGCCTGTGCTCATTTCCGCAGCCATGGAAAGGCAGGCAAAATAAGTGGAGCGGAAAGGATTCTTTGTAAAAGCCGAAAATGGAACCTGCACACTGCACCGGTCTTCATCCGCATAATGTATGCGCAAGCCGGAAAAGAAAGCCGCTGGCAGCTTCCTGGCCAGGAAGAGCCTGAACTTAAAAGGATTCTTTATGAGCCTGAAAAATGCTTCGTTTGAATGAGTATTGCCAGTTTGTGTTGACCGGTCCATAAACTAAAGATATTGATAAATGCCAGCTAGCGGCCTGTGCCTGGCTGGAGGAAGCAAAACAATTAACAGCCCCGCGACAAAAAATTTCTTCAACTTTGCAAAGCAAAAATCAAGTACATGAAAAATCTGCTGGTATTTCTCGTAATGTCTCTGCCCGCTGCTGTGTCGGCACAAAAGCTAAGCAATAAGCTCAATTTTCAAAAAGGCGCGAAAATGGAAGTGGTTCTCCAGATCCATAGCGTTATTTCACAGGGTATGGGCGACACCAAGGTCAATTCAACGCTTACCAGGGTTTATGATGTAAATGATGTTACCAGCGAGGGCATCAGCATGGAACACAAGGTTAAGCGCTTACAGATGGATTTTGAGATGGCCATGATGGGCAGCCAGTCCTTTGATTCGGAAAATGAGGCCGATATGAAGGGTGAGGCTGGTAAGGCCATGGAGAAGACCCTTAAGAACAAATATTCCATGACCATCGACCCTACCGGCAAAGTGCTGAAGGTAAAAAAAGACGATGATAATCCCAATACCGCGCAAGAAGCCTCGCCTGATATGATCACCAGCCTTCTTGGCCAGATGGGTGAAGGTATAGGCATCCCATCCGTAGGCGACCGCACTGAGTTCAAGATCCTTCCCGAAAGGGAGATAGGCAAAGGAGAAAGCTGGACCGATTCTACCGGAACGACCAAGATCACCTACACCCTGACCGAGCTTAATGACACAGAAGCCCTGATCGACTTCGTGGAAGAAAGCAGCTCTGACAGAAAGCAGGAGATGATGGGAATGGAAGTAGCCATTTCCACAAAGGATAAGACCAAGGGCCGCATCATACTGGATCGCAAGACAGGCTTGATGAAGGAAAAAACAGCCGTTACCGAATCTGCCGGTACTATGGATATAATGGGTCAACAGGCACCGCTCAATACACGAACAACCAAGACCTATACGGTTAAACCGGTTGCCTGATAAATTCAACCATACCGGAGAGCACTAAGCATTGAGCAGATCCGCGACGTTCAAAACCTGGCTTCGCTGGCACGAAAGGATAATTTATATTACCTTGACCGCAGCAAAGCAAGCCCATGAGTCCGAGGTCCCTTTTTTCCATCGTCCTGAAGATAACAGGCATTTTCTTTATCAAAGACATGCTGGTGGCAACCCCACAGCTGGTATCGTCTTTTCTCTTCCTGATCCGCAGTACGGGATTCCCGGAAAATGCGTGGGTCCTTATCACAACCCTGATCACATTAGCCATATATGGACTGGTGATCGTATACCTCGTGCTAAAAACCGATTGGGTAATCGATAAGCTGTAACTGGACAAGGGCTTTGCAGAAGAAAAGCTGGACATAAGCATCCACCGCTCAACCATACTCTATCTCTGTATTGTATTATTTGGCCTTCTAATGGCGGCAACTGCCCTGCCCTCTGCCTGCAGGACCGGCTTTGTTTACTTTCAGCTAAAGCGGTCAGGTTTAGAGCCTGATAGCACAGATTTTATATTTCACCTGGCGGAACTGCTGATAGGATTGCTGCTCATGGGCAATGCAAGACCGCTTATATCGATTATTGAGCTCAGCAGAAGAAAAAAGGACCTATAAAACCTCAAGCTGGTTTTTCAGCAGGTCTTCGAATTCATCTCTCTTGCGTATTAGGAGGGCCTCTCCGTCCTTTACCAGGACTTCCGCCGGCTTAAGACGGGAGTTAAAGTTGGACGACATCTCGAAGCCATAAGCGCCGGCGTTATAAAATACAAGGTAGTCGCCTTCCCTTACTTCGCTGAGCTTCCGGTCCCAGGCAAAAGTGTCTGTTTCGCAAATATTGCCCACTACCGTGTATATTCTTGGATTGCCTGAAGGATTGGAAATATTTTCTATGCGGTGATAGGCCTCGTAGAACATGGGCCTGATCAGGTGGTTAAAGCCGCTGTTCACCCCTGCAAAAACGGTAGCCGTAGTTTGCTTGATCACATTGCATTTTGTAATAAAATAGCCGGATTCACTTACGATGAACTTACCAGGCTCGAACCACACCTCCAGCTCGCGGCCTTTTTCTTTTTTATACCGCAGGAAGGCCTCTGTCACCTTTTCACCAAGGCTGAATACATCGGTGCTAACATCGTCTTCGTGGTAGGGCACTTTAAAGCCGCTGCCGAGGTCAACAAAGGATAGATCAGGAAAATGCTCTGCCACTTCGAACATTACCTCCAGCCCCGCAAGGAACACGTTCACATCCTTGATATCGCTCCCGGTATGCATATGTATGCCTTTGACCTGGAGACCGGTTGTTTTTACCACGCGCTCGATATGCCTCATCTGGTGTACGCTGATGCCAAAT
>DASTPZ010000107.1:0-6065 GCA_035761965.1 Flavisolibacter sp.
TAGCTTTTTCATATCGCTGTTTTCATGATCTGTAAGAAAAATGATGCCATTTGCAGAGTTATATACCAATTCCAACATGAACATCAGTGCCAGGGCAAAACGAGTATATTGTACGGCTCGCTTGTATCCATATGGCAGGCGATTTATTTCCAGCGGGCACCCGTGCAAAAAGCATTTTCCCGGCAATAGCCGGAAAGCAAACGCCGCAGGAATATCTCCCACGGCGTTGCAAAAACAGATTATAGCAGATCAATGAACGAGGAAGTCCACTATCATATTACCCCAAAGCAAGCTTACCTTGCCTTCCTGATCGATAGTATAAGTGAGCTTCTCCTGGTTGCCCTCGGAAGCCATTGATGTAAGCTTGACCTGCAGGGCATCTTTATCCTTGTTCTTTTCGTACTGCGTACCCCAGACCTTCCATTCCTTATTGAAAATGAGGGTGAAGTCGTTCCCATTCTTTATACCGAAAATTGCATATTTCCCGGCTGGCAGGGCCTTTCCATTAATGTTTACGTCTTTGTCCACCTCGAATACCGTAGCTTCGTTAGCGCCCATACGCCATACCTTCCCATCCATAGGTTCGAGATCTTTGCCAATGACCCTTCCCTTGACGGAGGGCTGGCTGTAATGGATGGTGACCGTTGCACCGGAACTGATCTTTTGTGAAACGGTAGCCGGCGGACTGGGACGGGCAGATTTGTCGCCCTGGGCTTGCAGGACCTGAGTAGTAAAAAGACTGGCTGCCAGTAGCGTTAAGGTGAATATCTTTTTCATGGTGAAATTTTTGTAAGGGAAAGTTAGTGATACTGTTACAATCCCCGGCATTAATTTAACGATCGAAGGCAATGAACGGCAATTCAGAAAAATTGTTATCGCTATATGAAAAATAAAGGAACACTCCTGCTCCGGTGGCTCGTACTGCTGGCTATTCTGGCCAACATCGCCTATAATGGCCTGTACAACACGCTGGATCCCTCGCTCGCTACGATGAAGGAGGTGAGTGAGCGCTACCAGAGCCTTTTTACACCGGCTTCCTATGCTTTTTCCATATGGGGTATTATTTACCTTTCCTTTATCGGTTATGCCATCGCGCAGCTGTTGCCTGACCGGCGTAATAAGGAGGTGTATTCCGACCTGGCCCTACCTATGATAGGTCTTAATATAGCCAGCTCCGCCTGGATCAACCTTTTCGGCCGCGAACAGCTGGGAGCCAGCGTAGCGGTTATCTCCGCCATGCTCATACTGGCGGTTTATCTTTTTGTGGTAGCCGGCAGGGCGGTGATGCTCGGGGAGGCAAGAAGCTGGCTGCTCGTGCCATTCAGTCTTTTCCTTGGCTGGATTGCCGTTGCCGTTATAGCCAATGTATCGGTATGGCTGGAGGCAAAGCAATGGGGAAGGGATATTTTGCCGGAAGAGGGCTGGACCATGCTCATGATAGGCGTTGCCGCTCTGCTGTCGCTTCTGATCGCATGGAGATGGAAGAACTTTATCGTGCCGCTCGTAGTGGCCTGGGCCAGCTATGCCATCAGCGTGGCAAGACGCCCGGAGTATCCTTCGCTTGGAATAGTTGCACTTGCCGCTGCCATCGTTTGTGTCATTACCGCACTGATCCTGCTATTTAGAAAAAGAGGGCTGAGAACAGTGTAGAAATGACGCTGCATTTCGGCAAAAACCCTGTTAAGGTGGTCATCCACCTGATCAAAAATGGTAAGCCAGCTTCAGGGCAAGAAAGCTTCTGCCTTCATCTCCAAGCCAGGTTTCGAAATTTCCCTGCACATCAAGTCCCAATACCCTGATGCCGATACCCGGCGAAAGGATCAGGGCCGAGCCTGCGTCTTTGCTATACCTGGCTGCTCCGCTTTCAAGCTTAAGGTAAACGATGGGCAGCCTGTATTTAAGCCCGGCCCGTACAGGAAAAGCACTTACTGCACTGGCCTCCCCATTGCCACTGGCCCTTGAAAACCGGAGGTAGCCGAAAGAGCCTGTAGCGCTCAATTTGCCCGGCAGCTTTATATCTGCGCTAAGACCGGCTCCCAGACCATTCCTGTTTGTTGCGGCAAAGTCTCCCCTGGGATTCGCAAACTCGAGGTAGGGGCCTATGCTAAAACCCTTGAGCTGTGCAGCCGACGACAGTCCCTGGAGCAGCAGGATCATAGTGAATAGAACTAATAGATGCCTGTTCATAGTAAATTTTTATAAACGTGCCCCTAACGCACGCCAGTTGGTACTTATTTATCAGGATCTTTGCCCAAGCTCTGATTTAAGGTCCTTTATCCTGCGCCAGATATTGCTCAGGGTGTGAACATCTTCATGTTTCCTCAAAGCTTCGGCATATGCTTCTTCCAACTCGCCAATCTGCTGTTCAATCTCTACTGTAGCCATCTGTCTGATTTCTTCATGCATACTTCGGGTTTGCCCTCACAGAACAAAAAAGGTACCAAGGCGGCCTGGTGAATGACAGGATAACAAGAAATTAGGAGGCATAAAACTCCCTGGAAGAGAGCTGTCCTTCAGCCCCCATCTACCGAAAGCAGGATGGCAACATAATGACAAATAGCAGCAGCGAGAACAAAGCCATGCCATACGGCATGACTGTAAAAATATTTTTCCCACACATAAAAGATGACACCTATGCTGTACAGGCATCCGCCGAGTATGACCATAATGAGCACATCCCTGGGCATAGCTGAAAAAAATGAGGTGCCCCCCGCGAACATGCTCCAGCCCATAAGGATGTAAACGATTGTGGACAGGTTGTCCCACCGCCCGCAGCAGAATGTTTTAAAGAGCGTGCCGAGAAAAGTAAGTATCCATAGCGCCGTAAGCAATCCCATGCCGAAGCTGTTGGGATGATAGATCAGCAGCAAGGGAGTGTAGGTGCCCGCAATAAGATAATAGATGCTGATGTGATCAAGGATCAGAAAAGTACGCTTGATCTTTTCGTGCTGGAAGCCATGATAAAGTGTGGAGAACGTAAACACCATCAGAAAGCTGAAGCCATAGATACCCGTGCCAACGATCTTATTTGTGCTGTCTTCTTTAACTGCCATCGTGAGCAGGATAGGTATGCTGATAATGCCAAACAGGATGCCGAAGCCATGTAATATGCTATTGACCATCTCTTGCTTCAATTTGAGGTCAGCGTTCAAAGCCTGCATAGACATGAATTTAATCGCCACAAAATCTTTTCCTTTTTGTGTATAGCAAATTAGCGGCCAGGACCCAGCCGATATTCATGTGCGGTAAATGATAAGATTGCCGGGTTGGTTTAACTGGAGGCTGATAAAACTTCGGCGTCTTTGACCTGAGCCTGGTCCGGCTTCAACGGCCTGTTCCATAAAAGGATGATGAGTGATATCTGCTTTATAGAACAGCTGTTGCCTAGGTTTTAATTTGATATAAGATAATAGATCAAACACCATCTGATCTTAAGGTTCTTTTGCAGGCTTCCGACCCCTTCTGTTATTCATCTCCTGATCCCTTCCGGAAGTGCCTGCTATTATTCCACCCGGTAAATTGTCCTGTCCGGCTGGTGCCTGATAAAAACAAATGCTGATTTTTGTTTAAAAGATTCTTATGCGTAAAATCATCCTCGGTCTTGCAATTAGCCTTGACGGTTATATTGAAGGACCTAATGGTGAATATGACTGGTGCTTTACCGACCAGGATTATGGTATGGCTGATTTCTTCAAACGAGTGGATACCAGTTTTATGGGAAGAAAGAGCTATGAGCTGATGGAGCGTGTTGGCGATGCTGCCAATTTTCCTTCCATGAAGGAATACATTTTTTCGAATACGCTGCAAACTGTAAAGGCAGGGGCAGAGCTCATATCAGGCAACATAGGCACAGCAGTAAGAAAAATAAAGAATGAGCAGGGCAAGGATATCTGGCTTTTTGGTGGCGCGGGGCTCACCACATCCTTAATGAAGCTGGGTTTGGTCGATGAACTCTGGCTTTCGGTCCATCCTATCCTGTTAAGGGGGGGAAAACGGCTCTTTCCGGACGAAGGCGGCAGGCAACCGTTAAAGCTCCTGGAAACAAAGACCTATTCGACCGGTCTTGTGTCTCTAAAATACGAAATCGAAAGAGCATAGGCAGGCAACTTAACATTCATCCTGAATGAGAGGCAGGTGCTCTTGCCTGCTGATCGGGCTTGCTTATTTTTGCCAGACACAGCCATCGTATATGAGAAAACTCCTGTCCGGCATCGCGTTGATTTTTTTCAGCCTTCCGGCCCTCGCGCAGGACAGGCCTGGCACCCTTTTATGGGAGGTAACCATGGCTGGGCAACCTTACCGTTCCTACCTGTTCGGCACCTTTCATGAGGTAACACCGGCGTTCTTTGCTTCGCTTCCGGTAGCCAGCCGCAAGCTTGACAGTGCCTCTCTGCTTTTTGTTGAAAGCCTCGATACTGCGCAGCAGTCTTTCTCCGGTCATGATGCCATCAGTGGCTGGAGTGAGCAAGAATGGAAGGCATTGCTTAGCCTTGAGCAACAGGAGGTGTTCATGCGGTTTGTAAAGCAATCTAATAACCCGGGTATCTACCGATATGCGCCGTCGATCCTGTTCCTCAGCCTCTTCAGGATTTATGCGCAGAATTTCTGCGATACGACAGAAAGGGACTCCAATGAGTTGATGGACAGTTATATCACCCGGTTCTTCCTGCGCCAGGAAAAACCGGTGATCGCGCTTGATGAAGACCAGGCTGCAGTGCTTTCAGGATCGGTTAACGGCGATAGTGCTATAAGACAGGGCCCTTATGCCGCGTATTGCATCAATTTTATGAACCTGATGCTGGCCAGTGATGATTCGGAATGCCGGCTGATCAAAGACTATAAGGATCTCAACCTGGATTACGCGCTTGACAGGGAACTAAGAGGATTCGATAACCTGTTTACAGAGCGTAACCGTCGCTGGTGCAAAACGCTAACCGAAGCGTTCAACCGCAACAATTGTTTTGTGGCCGTCGGCTTCAGGCACCTCTTCTATAAAGAAGGCCTCATACAGCAGCTAAGACAGAAGGGCTACACCGTTCAACCCATTCCAGTAAAATAGGAGCTGTTTTCTTGCTCAGAGCTGTTTCACATAGGTTACAGGCCTGCTGCTCAGCTGGAGCTCGTGCTCCCGGAAAGCCGCATACAGCCTGGTGCGGATCTCGCTTTGGATCTCGTCTGCATGGTTGATGTCGCCGATCCAGAACTGGATAAGGATGGATAGTTCGGTATTGCTGATCTCCTCGATCAAGACCTGTGGCTCTTTGCCTGTAATGAGTCCCTTTTCCCGGCTGATGATATCCAGCACAAGCGATTTGACCAGCTTGAAGTTCGGGTTGCCTGTCAGGGTCAGCCGAAGTTCGGCCAGCACATGACGATTGGTAAGCGTCCAGTTGATCACCTGCTGCGAGAGCAGGTCGCCATTGGGTACAATGATCTCTGCTCCCTTGTCTGTCTGGATCACCGAAGAGCGGACGGAAATATTCTTTACCCGGCCCAGCTTGCCTCCGATCTCTATTGTGTCACCGATGTGAAAGGGCCTTTCGAAAATTAAAATGATGCCCGACACGAAATTGTTTACAATGTTCTGCAGACCAAGACCGATACCTACACCCAGCGCACTAAAGACGATGGTGAGCTTATCGACAGGCAGGCCCGAAGCGGCAATGGCCAGGAGAAATCCGGCAATAACGATCAGCAGTCTTGCAAATAAAAGCCTGTTGCCCCTGCGGCCGATATTCTCGTTCATGACATTATCGTTGTCAACAATGCCCATGAAAAAGCCTGTGAACTTTTGCAGGATGAAGGATATCCAAAGCACCAGGGCAAAGACCATCAGGTTGCCGAGCGTAAAAGCCGTGCTGCCCAGGTGGCGCTGTGTTTCAAAAAAGCGTGCAATGGTTTTATAGATAGGCCCGAAAAGGTGAAGGTTATTGGTAAACATGATAGCCCATAAGCTCATTACCACCATGGTGAGAAAATTACGAAATCTCGGTGCCACCTGCTCAAAGGAAACAGGTTCCTCCATGCCATTTTTGAGACGGCTTTTTCTTACCTGCAGGTAGATA
>DASTPZ010000108.1:0-6356 GCA_035761965.1 Flavisolibacter sp.
GAGCTTTCGGCCACCAACGACGCCATCCAGGAGCTCGAGCAGAAATTGAGTGATAACAATAAGGATGCGATCCGTATGGGTGTCGAAAAGCTGAACGAATTGTCGCGGCCCTATGCGGAACGCCTGATGGATATGGCTATCGGTACTGCCATGAAAGGAAAAAAGATCTAGGGAAGGTATTTTACAAGAACGAAATTGGCGGTTTCCTTCGGTTTGCCGATACGCTTATCCTGCAAAGATCGCAGGGCAGCCGTATCGCTTTTTCCCAGCACATAGTTGACGGGCCTGCGAAGCCAGCCGGCATCGATGGTTCCATTCCGGAGAAAGCGCTCTTGCACCTGCTTTTTTTCAGCTGCAAAAGGTGTGGTGAAGGGATGTGAGTACCAGGGATATGCACTCGTGCGGATCGTGCTCAGGCAGGCCACTGTCTCGTCGCTGCTGACAACAAGGGTTCCTGCCGTGCTCTCCCTGTCAAGCCATTTCAATATCTCGTCCTGTTCCCTTGTTATATGGGTAATGTTGGCCTCTGTTGTTTTTGTCCTGATGCTATTGCCTATCCATAAAAAATTATCGGAAAGAAAAACAACCACGGCAAAGGCCAGTATGCGTTTGCGATGGCTGGTCTTCCATTTTTTCGTGAGGTGATGCAAGGCAGGAAGCCCCAGCAGGAACAGACTTGTCCAGATATAGCCCCTTGTAAAATGCACCGGCTGCCGGGCGCGTATGAACAGCTCATGATTGGCAAGCAAAAAAGCAACCAGGAACCAGCAGGCAAAAAGACGGTTATATGCCTGGGCAAAAAACTTTTTGACCGAGAGCTGGTAAATGCTGGCAACGGCGAGAAGGCCTGTAATGAAATAGGCAGGTATCATCCTGTACCAGGCCAGCCGCCAGTTAAGCGTGTATTGTTCCTGCACCGACCGGTGCTCAGGGAACTGGTTAAGGTAAACGAGATAGAACCATAGATGAAAACAAAACGCAGCCAGGCACCCTGCAAGGAACCAGGCCGGGATTGCATTGCGCCTTATACAAAACTCCACCAGGGCCCATAGCCCTACGATGCCGATCAGCTCTATACCGGTGAAGGGATGGGACAGGGAAAGAAAGAAAAGCAGAAAAAGTCCCATCGCCCACCTGCTCTTCAGCAAACTATAGATACAACCCAGGAACAGGGCATGATAATAAGCTTCGCAGCTGAAGAAAAGAGAGCGTCCAAAGTTCAATCCCCACCAGCCGTTTTCCGGATCAAGCACGAACATGCCGTACCAAAGACTGCCGGAGCCGCCAAGGTAATAGTGTGCAAGGCAACCCGCCGCTGCCAGCAATCCGCCTCCCCAGGCAAATAACCAGATGTGAAGACTCCTGTTCTCATTTCCGGGCGAGAGATGGTCATAGATCGCGATCAGCAGCCGGAAGGCGATCACCGAGCATAACAAGGTAAAGGGGATCAGTATCCAGCCGCCGGGAATACCCATCCTTAGCAGAAGGGCGAACAAAAATGTTTGCGGCTGAACATAGGACGGGGCCGAAGCAGTATCGTGAAAAGGATTGGAGTATTGAAGCTGCAGTTTCTCTGCATCCAGGTACTGCCTGGCATAGGCAATGTAGGATACATTGTCGTATTGAATGAAACCGGTGGGCAGTAGGCTGCTATCATGGTGAAAAAAATAGTCGAGGAAAAAGAACACCATGGGCAGGGTCAGCACGAAGGCAAAACACCAGTTGTGAAGACGGGGGCGGCTCATTGTTTGCATCGAAAATAGATCAGCAGGATAAGACAACCTAATAAAACAGCGAGCGAGACAAACGACAGCACAACTATGGCGGAAGGATGATAAACGAACCGGATGGTATGGGAGCCTGCCGGAACGGATATTTTCATGAACGCAAGGGCGTCTTTACTGATAACTGCAGGCTGGTCGTCGATAAAGGCTTTCCAGTGATGATGGTATTGCTGGGTAAGGTGCAGATCAACTGCGGAAGATGCCGATACCCGGAACCTGAACGCATTTGGGCCAAAGCCTGCCAACGCAATATTGCCTTTGCCTGAAAGATAGGCGAACCTGTTGCCGCTGATCGAGCGGCGCAGGCCCGTATCCGCCAGCATGGCCTCGTATGCTTTATTGATGGTCGGGTTGTTCAGCTGGTCCTGTATCGAAATTCTTTTTGAATAGAACGCTTCATATCCCAGCGAGTTCCAGTCCTGTTTCACGCGCGGATCGGCAACCCGCTCCCAGGCCAGGTTTGCAGGAAAGCCTGGGGGATGTGAGTGTACATAGCGGTCTGCCTGTTCCGTTCTGTATTGCGATACCATGGTAAAAGGCATGCACAGCGCCGAGAAGACAACCAGGTTGAGCAAGCCGGCCGGTATAAGAATGGTTAGGCGCTTCCGCACCGGCAGGGCCAGGAAGGTGAGCTGCACAAACCCGGAAATTACCATCCAGCCTTCAAAGGTGGAGCTGTCGAGAAAGCGTTTGATCGCCTTGCTGTCTGGCCGAAGCTGGGAAAAGCTCTTGCCCAGGTGAGACAGCGCTGGCGTAAAGACAACGAAGTAAAGTACCGTTACCAGTATGAGCAGGCCGGCAGCCCGGGTGAGGTTTCGAAACGACCGCTTATCCCGTTCGCCCTGAAGGTTCTTGTATCCGAAACCGGCCATCAGCAGCAAGCCTATGATCGTATAAAGCCTTACAGTACCTGGGTGGCGGAAAGTATCCATGAGTGGAAAGGCATGGTAAAAAAATGCGCGGACCGGTGTGGCACTTCCAAGGCTGAACAGGAAGCAAGAAAGGGTGATGATGACAATGATCTTTTGTACCCGCGTAAGCCGGAAGCGGCAAGCGTATACTGCCAGCAGCAGTGGAAACAAGCCGGCAAAAGCATTGCGGGAGCTGATATCGTTGCCCGTGTGGAGCTGATAGGAGGCAGGGGGAAAAAGAAAAGAGACTAGATTGACGAGGGAAAAAGGATTGCTCTGGGCCCTGTGCAGCTCAACGCCCGCGCCCCGCTGGTAATAAGGAAAGAACCCTATATAGGACACGAGGGCCGGGCTGCAGATGATCAGGCAGATGATTGCGGCGGCCCCCATTTGCAGGCAAACCGAGAACGCACGGGCGCGGTCGCCCCTTTTCAGCATGACTGCTGTATGTACCAGGAAGATGATCAAGAGTATATAGGCTGTGATAATAAAAAAGCTCATATAACCCGAGAGAAAAAGCAGCGCAGTGCTGATGCCCAGGAGAAGCAAGTTTCGCCAATGACTTTGTTCGAGCACTCTTAAAAAATAAAGAAAAACAAAAGGCAGCCATCCGGCAGAGGTGATCCACGGAATAAAGGCGCTGCTGTCGATCATGAACCCGGAGGCCATATAGGAAGCTGCCAGCAGCAGGGATATCTTCTTATCGAAATCGAAATATCCGCAGAGCCTGAAAAAACCTGCGCCCCCGATAAAAACATAAAGAAGCAGCTCCCATTCCAGCACGGTCATGTTGTAGCTCGTGAACAGGGAAATGAACATAACCACTGGGTTCCATACACCGCTCTGTATATCTGCATGAAGCGGAAGGCCCGTATACAGGTAGGGTGACCAAAAAGGAAAATGACCATGCTGTATGGCTTCGCTTACATGATAGCGATAAGGCAGAAAGTAAATAAGCGCATCGTTCTTAAGGGAAAACATCCGCAGGCTTAGCGGCCAGTAATTCAGCAGGCCAAAAAAGAGCAGCAGCAGGTAATAACCCCCATTTTCCTTCATATGGAGCTTTCGGGCCTTCATGGATCATTGTTTTTTCCAAACGGCAAGAATGCTCTTGCCAAAGCCGTGAAAGAATAGCCTGTCTGTTAGCCTGGAAAGGGGAATAAGGCGGCGGTCCCAAAGGCCGATCTGTGCTTTGGTGGGATAAGCCTGGTGAAGCAGCAGCTTGTTCATAACCGAAGCAAAAAAACCCATGCTGTCGAGGTAGATGAGCATCTCCCTGCTTAAGCCCGGAGGCCTAAGTGCGGCCAGTTCTTTTTTCCGGTACCTCCGGTAGTGGCCGATGGCCCGGTCAAATTCGCTGTAAAGAAAATTGAAGGCAGGGGAAAGAACTATGAGCCTGCCCCCGGTGCAAAGCAGCTTTGTGGCAGCCTCCAGCTCCTCCTTGTCTTTTTCTATGTGTTCAAGAACATCGATGTAAAGAATGGTATCGAACTGCTCGCCGGGAGAAAGGTGGCGAATGTTGCCACCGATGACATGGCAGCGGGATGGCAGGTAGCCATCGGCCTTTTTCTTTTGCAGGGTGGCCAAAAGAGTTTCATCGGGCTCTAGGCAGGTCCATTGTTCTACCCCTTCATGCAACAGGTGAACGGTGGTTTCACCTATGCCCGCTCCGACCTCCAGCACTTGTTTCCCGATAAAGGGGTTTAGCCTGGAGCCCAGGTATCGCTTCCAGTTCCTGGCTCCCTCAAAAAGCTCCAGTTCCTGGCCGGGATAGGCGTAGTTCTCATCCATGCTTGAAGTTTTCGATTCGGCGCACATAATCCATATAGTGATGGGCAGGAATGAACTTACGCTGGCCCTGGAAAGAGAGGTATAAAAAGATCGTAAACAAGGAAAGCAAAAAGCTTTGCAGCAATACGATAAGCATGGACGACACACCTGCCGTAGCCCAGCCTGGGATGGCCTGGCTGGTAAAAAGCCTGATATAGGTGATAACGAGTATCGCCAGCAGCGAAAAGCCGATCATGACGAGGGAAAAAATCAGCAGCCTGCTCGCAATGATCTCGATAAACACACCGATGGCTCCAAGCCCATGCAGCAAAAGGGCGGAGAAATTCATTTTGGAGCTTCCTTCGTAACGCCTGCCGCGATGGGTGTTAATGCTGCTGAATGGTATCCTGGACTTGATGATGGTGCCGGCAAGGTGGTTCCATATTTCGCTGTAATGAACGATCCTGTCGGCTTCCTTCCTGGGCAGCAACATGAAATTGCCAAAGGAGATGCGCTTTCCCGTGAGCACAAGGAACATGAATTTATAAATAAGATAGAAAAGCCGGAAGCTCCTCCCTTCCTGCCGGCTTACTCTTTTGGCCACGATGATCTTGTCCGTCTCCCTGGCAGCGTCCAGCAGGCGCAGTATATCTTCGGGCCTGTCCTCACCATCGCAATCGGCAATAACGATATGATCAAAATCCATCTTGCTTTGTGTATAAGCAAGACCTATAGCAATGGCTTTTTGATGACCGATGTTGCGGTGAAGATCGATGACCGTGAGCGGAAGACGAGTTTGAAGGCTTACCTCCGGCATCCCATCATTAACAACCACAAAGGCCAGGCGCCCATTGTATTTTCCGGCCAGCTTCTCTATGTCCGCCGCAAAGAGGTTGAACGAGGATTCGTCGTGGTAAAGCGGGCATAAGATAATGGTTTGCTGCATCGGTGGCTTTATTCGGCTTCGCTAAAATACAATTCAATCCGATTAGGGGTGCTTTATTCAAAATGTTTCTTGAGGCCAAGGAATTTCATTTCAAAATACCTGTAGCTAAGGTATCCGAGCAGGTAGGAGAGTAAGGTAATTGCGGTGGAAGCAAAATAGTGTGAAGGGAGCCAGGACAGATGGGTCGATGACCATTGTTCGAGAAAAGGCTCGGTGATCAGGTACAGTGGCCAGTGCAGGATGTAGCATCCATAAGAGATGCGGCCGATAAACTTGAGAAAGGGAAGCCCGAAGAGCAAGTGGAAAAACGGTGTTCGTCCATTCACCATATCGTCTACAAGCAGGCCTATGAGCATGGCCAGCGTGGTATAGCCAACCATCGCCAGGTAAGGAAAGCTGTCGTTGTATTGCCTGTTTATGAAATAAAAAAGAAAGTTGAAGCCGGCAAAGGCCAGTACGATCAGGGCTGTATTGTTCCGGAGGAATTGAGGATTGATCTTTTGCAGGATGGCAATGATGCAGCCGATGCAGATGCCGTCGATCCTCGTAAACGTATAGAGGCTGAAATAGCTGAGGCCCTCCACGCTGTTGATCCATACCCAGGTGCGCAGGCCAACGGTGAGCAGCAGCACGGCTGATATAAGAACAAGCAGAAAACGGGGCCTGGGCACCAGGGCTATAGCCAGTGGCCATAAAAGATAAAATTGCTCTTCCACAGCAAGTGACCAAAGGTGGTTCAGGGTGCTCTGGTCAACAGCCGGCCTGAAGATATAGATCCAGTTCTGGAGATAGGTCCAAAGCCATACCTGGTTGGCTACATAATAGTCGAGCCGCACGGGTAGTCCTGGTATGAGTGGCAGTATGAGCAGGAAGATGACCAGTGCCAGGTAATAGATCGGGAAAACCCTCAAAACCCTGCGCATATAAAAATTACGCAGGTAATGC
>DASTPZ010000109.1:0-22815 GCA_035761965.1 Flavisolibacter sp.
AAAAGACGAAGCCATGATCAATCATTGCACCAATACAAAATGCCTGATGTATTATACAACGGAAACTCGCAAGTTATCGAGCGTGCTCTTAAAGGGCAAGATACCTGAGCTGGATACAGCCTGCATCAATTTATTGAAAGCCAACGGGGGTAAGGACGGGTTTTATCTTGAGTAAGCCTGAGGACAAAAGCGCAGCTGTTTTGCTCTTACGAACTGAAATGGCAGGATTCAAACCTTTGGGATATGAATCTCGACGATGAGATGCCCTTTTCTTCCTGCCCGTTCTTTCCCGTTTGTTTAAAGCCGCTTTACTTCATCAAATGGATAATGAGTATCCGGCGCTCCAGCCATCTTCTTGGGCCGGAACACCGCGATTGCCAAAGAAAGACAATCTTTTTAAAGGTCCGAATGGTATGCGCTCCTGAATGGATGCGGTATTCATTAACTGTATATGATTTCTAGCTTCCATCCTCACCCGGGATCCTGCTCGTGGTTTTCCCTGATGCCCAGGTTTCCACCCAACTGGCCATTTTGCATATTGCCCTCCTGTTGATCCACCTCACTGATATCAGGTGCGGCAGTCTTTTGCTTTTCCGGATTTTGCTGTCCTGCAGTATTATGAGTCCTGCCAGTACCCTCATCCTGTTGCTGAGCTTGGTTCTTATCAATGTCCATCTATTTTTTTATAGAAAAGGGAAAGAATTGTGCCAGAGAAATATCAAAGCTATGAAGGAGGTATTGCATAGGAGAAGCATAGTCAATGCGGTTCCGATGCTGTGGTTGCAAAGAGGAGTTCAGTTTCGTACTTTATGTTTGGTAACTATGTACCAGTTGGGGTAGGGGTGTGGGGTGTAGAGGAGGTTGTTGACCGCGGAGAAGATATTGCTTTTGAGTATTTACGGGTTG
Source organism: Flavisolibacter sp. (assembly GCA_035761965.1). GTDB lineage: Bacteria > Bacteroidota > Bacteroidia > Chitinophagales > Chitinophagaceae > Flavisolibacter. The sequence goes on from DASTPZ010000109.1 coordinate 907, forward strand.
ATTGGAAAGTGCTTTGGAGGTGAGCCTTCCAAGGGTGAGGAGTGGATTTGAGAGAAAGTGTGTTTTTGAGACTTTGAAGCTGGCTCAGTCCCCTGCGGGGCCCTCCCTCCCCCGCCTTCCAACCACCATTGTTCCCTGTTGCATACACTCATAAGCCAAAGCCTGCTACTGAATACTCAGTAACATGCTTTCACCCTTCTCATGCAACAGCCAGGCTGTGCAGCTAATTCTACTCCCAGGCAATGCCTAAGGATTCATCAAACTAAATCAGACTAACAGGATTGATATATCAATACCCAAAACTAGTTTTCAGCAGAGGCAAAGCCATGAGAAAAACATCAATACTGAAGAAGAAAAAACATCTCCTTTGCAGGTGCCCTTACAGTTCAATAGCCAAACACAACCCATCCCAGCTTGTAGATAGTTTTTTAGGCTCGTCATGTCGAGAAGCCCGTGCCTCATTTATATCAAGCCATAGTCTGCTTTTTGCCATATGGTTTTTGTTTGAACGATTTGCTACAGCCGGTTCCGCCTGCTTGCCTGGCGCATTTGTTGTGTCTGTGAACAAAAAAGGTATGAACAAGGAATACGTCAAGGATAAGCTCGTTGTAATCACCGGTGCCTCGAGCGGCGCCGGCCGGGCCATGGCCATTGAGTTTGCAAAAAAAGGTGCCCGGCTTGTATTGTCTGCCAGAAGGGAAGAGGCACTGAAAGAAGTTGCTGATGAATGTACGGAACTTGGGGCAACAACTGCAGTAGTAACCGCAGATACGCGCTATGCCGACAATATGCAGGACCTGGCAAAGGCTGCTTTTCGGTTCGGCGGCGCCATCGATGTATGGATCAATAATGCCGGTGTGCTGGCTGCAGGCGCCTTAGAGGAGATTCCTGCAGACGTAAACGAGGACGTAATCCGCATCAACCTCATCGGCTACATTCATGGCGCGAGGGCAGTGCTACCTTACTTCAAGGAGCAAGGCTATGGTGTGCTCATTAACAATATTTCAGTAGGTGGCTGGTTTCCCACGCCCTATATGACGGCTTATGCTGCCAGCAAGTTTGGCCTGAGGGGTTATTCCGAAGCCCTGAAAGGTGAGCTAAACCAGTTTCCTCATATACATGTCTGCGATCTTTATCCAGGCTTTCTTGATACGCCTGGGATTCAGCATGCTGCCAACTATACTGGTCATGTGCTTCGGCCGGCACCGCCCGTTTATGATCCCCGGAAGGTTGCCAGGGCAGTGGTAAGCCTCGTGTATGAGCCAAGACCCAGCACCACCATCGGCTTGTCTTCAGCCCTGCTGCGCATGGCATACGGACTTTTTCCTGCTCTTAGCCGGAACATGACAGCGGCTGTTATCCGTGGTTATTTAAAGAAGGCGGATCCTATTGTCCATACCAGCGGCAATGTATTGGGAACTGTACCCTATGGAAGCGGTATCGATGGGGGTTGGCGTAATATGCCCAGGGGCCGGTCTATGAAGCTGGGGGCTGTCCTGCTTACCGGTGTTGCCATCGGTCTGGCAATCATGAACAGGAAATAGGGTAGCCCTTTCGATCAAATGTTTTTTATGTCAGATCATGGCCTTTGTTCTTAGCATTGTGCTGGGCGGACTGTAGATGAGTATTATTCTCACGACTCTCACCGAATAGCGAGGGAATAGCACAGAGCCGGGATTAATCTTCCATAGGGAGGTCGAGGTCAGAGGACAGGATTGCTTTCAGGTGCCTGATATGCTGTTCGAGCTTTTCAGCTTTTTGATGATAATCATCTGCAAATTGGTTAATGCCTGACCGGGCGTATTTTTCACCAAGTGAAAGCAAAAGGTCCTTTCGCTGTTCAAGCGAACGAACGGCTACCCAGATGGACGCCTCGAGCTCAGAGGATTGTTCTTTCAACAGGTCTCTTACTGTATAAGAATGACCTGTGTGGCATTTGAATTTAAGGATGCTGTCCTGGTCATGCCTGAACAAAACACCGCCACATTCGGGACAGGTATAAGGTGTGTATTCTCCAATTTGCTTTTGCGCACGGATGTCGGTACCGATCCGTTCATACAGGTCTACTTCTGCAGAAAGGTCCGGCGGTGGCTGATTTTGCGGTTCCTCAGGTTTTGCAAGGATCATATCTATCGCATTGGCCATTTCACCCAGGGGAATGCAATGACCAACTTCCATGGCGTTAAGAACGGAAAGCGGCAGTTCGGGGTATTCTGCTTCGTTGGGGTCCTGGACGATCGTATTTCCGCCGCATCGTTTGATGGCCGACATGCCCGCAGTGCCATCATTGAACAGCCCGGTGAGGATGATCCCTATAGACCTGTTGGTATAGTGCACGGCAGCAGAGCGAAAGAGCACATCGATCGAGGGCCGCCAGCGATTCTCGGCCGGGCCGTTTCCTATCCTTATTAGGTTCTTGCTGACCGTCAGATGATGATTTGGCTGCGCTACATAGATATGCCCTTTCTGCAGCGGCATGCCATCCATGGCCACGATACTCTTCAGCTTTGTATGATCCTGTATGCGGTGCGCCAGGTAGGCGCCGATGCTTCTTGAGGAAAGATGCAGTACAATAAGATAAGCTGCATCGGTTTCAGGCCTTAAATGGCTGACCAGTTCGAAAACTGCATTGAAGCCTCCTGCCGAAGCTCCAATTGCAACGAGGTATCCCGGCGCTGTTTCCATGATGCAAAGATTGTTTTGTTCTGTCATAAATGTTGTGCCGTATCCGGGTCCTAGGCATACCCTGCCTGCAGGGTTCAAGAAGTTCTTCTGAGCAAGCATAGGCTGGGGCTTGTTCTCCGAAAGAACAAAAGCAGGTGCGAAGCTTATTTGGACGAACCGGCGGACTCACCGTAAATTTTACCTCCGGTTGGTACCTGCTGTTGACAAGATAAGGCTGAGGCAGGCCCTGGTACAGCATTTGCACGGGTATGATCCTTCAATACATAACCTCGGCTTCATGGTGCGAAAGGTATCGTCGAAAAGGTACAGGCAATTGGTGCTCCCCATAAATGCGCTCAAACGCGAGTATGCAGGCGTGCTGCTTTGTTTCAAGCTCGGCCGCAAGGATGTGTGCGGACTATTGAATGGCAGTGCCAATGACTGGACCTTTGAATCTGTGAGCCCGGCCTTCATTAAACATCTTCCAACCGGTCGCCTTCATAAATACGCGGTCTGGCACAATAAGGTGCCATCCATCGTTTCAAATCTATACAATGGCATATGGGATGCAGCCTTCAAGGCAGGTTACGACCTGGGTGAGAGAGACGATCAGGTGCTTTCGTAGCAAGACTTTCCGGAATCGATATAAACTGCTTAGGTATCTTCTGCCAATGCTTACTGGTACGACTGCATTTGCTTTGCCAGTGTCGGCAAACCTGCGCGTTTTCGCCTGGTGTCAACGTTTTTTTCATCGGCGATCGGAAAAGGAGTGAAACGACCACTTTGCTTGTCCATCTGCACTTGTGTGCCAAAAACCTGTTTTTGATTTTTGTCGGTGAGTATCCTGTCGAGCATCAATGCATAGTATTTAGCTGGTGTTTGCCCTATTTCATATGATTGAACCAGCAGGGGAAAATAACGGGCAAGTATGCTGGAATCCGCATGCTGAATGATAAGGAACTGCGTCTCATTAGCTAGCTTTCCTACTTGGCCGGTTCCCAGCCAGCCATACTGATCCAATATCCGGAGCAACGCTGCCTGGTTGATCGAGTCTTGCTGCAAAGCCTTAGGAATAAGTTGTTGAATGGAAGGGTGCTCCCATTGAAGCTTTTCCTTTCTCATCAGTGAGTCGAGGATGATACGGTATTGCTGGTCGGTGCGGTTCATTTCTTCCAGCTCTATTTTCAGCTTAGTATAGTCCTGGGCGGAAGCAGAAAACGCAAAGACAAAAGCAAGGAGGCTAAGGAAGCAATTCGGCATAATTCTCGTTTTGGCCTTCTAAAGTAAAAGAAGAAACAAACAGACATTGTTAAAATCGCCGGGCTGTTGAGGCCAACTGGATCCTGTATAGCGGCTGACTGAATCCTGCCGGATAAAAATTCTGTAAAAACACTGCAAGATATTTATAATGTTACCCCTGTTGTGCCTATGGAGTTCTGTACACGACTGCCTGCTCAGCATAGTTGATAAAGGGTTCAAATCGATAAGGTGAGGTTGTTACTTGGATTTATTAAGAAAAGACGAAGGGGTGTGTACAGGATCGATAACGTATACATGATGAGGGAGGCCGATCAATAAGTACGAAAGACATACGGCCGGCCGGAAAAAGAAAACTGCCGCAATTGCGGCAGTTTTCAATATTGCAAAAGAATCTAAGCTTACTGCTTGGTGATCTTTACCGATTGCATACCTGTCTCATCGCTGTATTGCAGGGTATACAAACCAGCAGGCAGGCTGCTCATGTCTATGGAAGTTTCTATAGCCGTTGGTCTTACTGTTCTTACAACGATGCCGCTCGCATTAACCAGTTGCAGCAGGGCTTTCTCAGGCTGTCTGCCATTGAGCCTGATCTTGAGCTGGCTGCTTACGGGGTTGGGATACACCTGTACAAGCTGGTTTGATGTTGACATACTGGCCGATACAATAGGCGAGTAGCTGATACGACCGGACGAATGTTTAAGCTTAAGCCTGTAGTAATTACGTCCTTCGAAAGGCTGCTCGTCGAACCAGGTATACGAAGAGGCTGTACCCCTTGCCGGCAGGGTTGCCATATAGGTAAAGGAACGGCCATTCCTGCTTCTTTCAACCTCGAATACATCGGCAGGATCTTCGTCTGCGGTTGTCCAGCTAAGGCGGTTGCGGCTTCCTTCGTTGCGGGCTTCAATGCCTGCAAGTGTGATGTCGAGAATCGTTTGGTTGATGGTGAAAAAACTGAGGGTAGAAGATACTTCGTTTGCCAGGATAACGATCGGGCTACCTGTGGGTGAGCTTATTGCATCGATATAGATGATGCCTTCCGCACCGTTATCGCCGCCATAGGCAGCAGCATTTCTTGTATTGATATAATCGACATAAACCGGCGCGAGTGGATCGCTGATATCATACACCATGCAGCCACCGATCCTTTCAAGTGAAACGAAAGCATATGTTTTTCCGAACAATTCAGCTACAGTCACGCCTTCTGGCTCGGGACCCTTATCATCGCTCCGGTTCTTCAATGTATTGTTTGCATTGCTGGCATTAAAAAGGGCTCCCCATACCGGGTGCTTTGAGGTGATCAGCTCCAGCTCATCGCCGCTGTCCCATACCAGTGAGCCTGTGGTGGCATTCCAGATAGAGAAGGAGCGCGAGCCAAAAACATGGATCTCGTCATAATCGCCATCCTTATCGGGATCGCCAGAGGCCTTGCTTACATTGAGCCTTCCGATATTGGCTTTCAGTGCCTCTGCATTCGGGAAGGCTACAGGATCGAGTGCATAAGCCGAAGAGCTTACTCTTATCGCTTCCTCGTAAGCATTGTATTCCCTTGCATCTCCCTCGTTGGCTGTTACAAGGTAGGTCTGGCTTCCGATCGTATAAGAAGCTACGGCATCTGGCAGGTAAAGTCCTTTCACAGGCCAGTTGGCAATCTGTATTGCCGAGCCCTGGTCGCTTGCATCAAGACCTTTGCCGGCCAGGCTATGATCTTTTGTTCCGAGTGCCCTGACATCCGTGATTGTTCCTGTTGCCAGGTCAATGGTGGCGATGGCATTGTTTTCCTGGCAGGTCACCCAGGCTGTTTGGTCGTCGGCAGATACTGTAATGTATTCTGGCTCCATATCCTGGGCTACCGTAGGATTGTTAAGGCCAAAGATGCGTACGCCAGCTGCAGTGAGCGTTGTAGCCTGCACATTGAAGGAGCCAAAGCCCGCCGTTGTTACATTGGCCTGTGTAAGGCTGGCAATACCGCCTGAAATATCTATGATGGAAACAGAGCCTTCAGGATCTACCGTGTAGGTCGTGTTAGGCTGTCCTTCATTAGCTGTAAGCACCTTGTTGCCAGCCTGGTTAAAAGTGATCATATCAGGCATGGCACCTACCTCTACTTGGTTAAGGAAGACACCATTGATATCGAAGAACACGACCTTACCGGCAAGCTCCGGAGTGCTGTTCTCTACTGCTGCGGCTACCACACCGTTCCGCACGGCTATAGAATTGATATTTCCATAAGGAGTAATAGAAACGGAGTTGATCAGCGAGGCGGATGCAGGATTGCTGAAATTGACGATGTCAATTTTCCCGCCAACGGAGTTAGCAATGAATAGTCTTTGAGAAGCAGGATCATGTGCAACGATCTCTGCTGAGTTCACACCTGCCGTGCCATTGCTGAAGGAGGCAATATGTGCCAGCTTGATGCTGCCGGTAGCAACAGGCGATTGCTGGTCGTCGTCGTTGATGAAAACAGTATAGTGATTTGATGCGGCACCGGGAAGCGTCAGGTTCACAGGGTTGGCAAGGCGCACGATAAAATATTCCGCACCTTCCGCCAGCGCATCGTTGTTGATCGTGATAGTGATTGTAGCATTGGGATCAGCTGCATTGGCCGGCCAGCTGAACTGGGCAATTGCGGGCAGCGTAAAATCCGTACCGCTTGCAGCTGTTCCGAGTGGCAGCAGCTCGATATCAGCGGAAGCTGCGCTGGCACCTCCGTTCTGGAGCGTAGCAGTGATAGTAATAGTGGTTGTGCTTTCGCTGACACTGGCCCTTGAGCCTGAAAAGCTTACTGTAGCCGATGCTGGTGTATAAGGCGGTGTCGGATATACTCCCGGTGTGGCTCTTACCACCCCCTGGGTTGGCTCGGGTGCTACAGGATTGGCGGGCACGATCCAGTTGCTGCCGAGATTATTGTCGCTGCCGGCATTCACAAGCTCAAAAGAATACCCATATACACCTGTAGGCGCAACCGGCCATCCATTGGTGCCAACAAAATAAGAAACGCTGTCTATCACCTGGTTCAGCGAATTGCGGATTACAAGTATGTCGTCTGATGAACTTAAACCGTTAAGTATAGGATATACAACCGGCACATTCAGGATAGAGGAAGCAGTAGCGGTGCTGGTTGCAAACAGGGCCGTGGCGCCGGCCGCCAGGCTGACGTCGGGGAAGCTGCCTGTTGTGCCATTCGTCCATTTCAATCCGTTCAGGTTAACAGCCGAAGCGCCTGCATTGTAAACCTCGATCATCTCGATATCGTTCGGCGAGTGGATGATCTCGGTGATCACGAGATTGGGCAGCGATCCATTGAACAGGAAATTGAAATTGCCTGCAGCCATGGTATTGAGCGCAAGGTCCTGTATGTCTGTAACCGCCAGTGCATAGGACTGTCCATCCGCAAAAGGATCATGAGTAAGAAATACCGTATCACCCGTTGCACTCAGGCTGGCGCCGGAAACGGCAACAAAGGGCGTAAAATTATAATTGGCAGGGCTGATCGCCGAAGCTGTGCTTACAGGCTCATTGAACCGGATAAAGGATGTGGTAGATGAGGTTACTACATGCTGCAGGGCAAAGGGCGGTGTAAGGTCGCCTCCCGTGCTGGTGCCGGTTACGGTTACCATATCAAAACGCCAGTTGCCACCAGGACTGTAAGTGCTGCCGGTATTGGCGGGCAGGTAGGCTGTAGTTGAAGGCTCGAAGGCCGATACTACTCGGAAGCCGGCATTGGGGTTATCATTCAATCCTGTAACTGCCGAAAGGTCGAAAGAGCGTTGGGTCCAGCTATCCCCTCCCGGCGCTGCATTCACTGCAAAATCAACCCAAACGGGAGTAGTGGCGGTTGCATCGAGGGTGTATTGAAGAAGAAGGTGACGCGGACTGGTATTGCTATGCCTCAGGTCGAAGCTGATGCGGATGTCAGTGTAACCGGCTGTAGAAGCATTGAACTGTATGCCTGCCGTCCTTTCTGCCAAACCCTGGGCTGGCCAGCCTGTAATACCCCAGCCGGAGTTGTCTGTGCCGCCGGAAGGATCCGAAGAACCTCCGTTCGATGCGCCGGAAGCAAAGCTGGCAGTGGTTCCACCTACCGTGAGTATGGTTCCGGCGCCAGCTGAAGGGGCGGTTGAGCCGGAGGCTGTATTGGCATCAGGCGTGGTCGAATTAAAGTTCCATTGAGCGATAGTGGTTTGTGCTGAAGAAAAGTACGCGGTGAAAAAAAGCAACAGGGTGAAAAGCAGCCTTGGTAGCATAAGTTGGTTTTAGCCAGCAAAAGTGCTTTGAAGGGCGGGACGAAAACTGCTTGTTGTGTTAAATAAACATGAACAAACTGTAAAGGATTTGTAACCTGCGGTATCGGTCTTCGCATATTCCCGGTAGTGAGTGCGTGCAGCTCTGTATCCTGTTTGAGCACTTGTTTTTTTAAATCATAGCTGTGCTATTTCTGTCCTGCGAGGTTATAGGAAAAGCTGAACTGAAAGATTGGCAACTCGAATACCGGGTCGCCGGGTCGATGGTACCTGTAATAATAAGCTTTCACATTGAGCACATTGTTGATCTCTATACCCATGCCCATGGACAGTCCCGTAAAATAACGCCGGTACGGCGGATAGCCGGACAGCTCTTCAAAAGGCCTTGCAGTACGCAGGGCGTGGTAGCGGAAGAGCAGCCAGAATATGCCCATGTTCTTTTCCTTATCTTTTTCCCAGGCCCCGGTCTGGAACATGAGTCCTGCATTGCTGTAAGTGCTGAGAAACGAAAATGCCTTGCCGGATAAAGCCTGCTGTCCGTTCAGCAGCTTTTCACCCAGCTGGGAAGTAATTGAGAAGCCGGTAAGTCTTTTTTTGCTTCCCAGTCGAAAGCTTTGATCGGTTGAGAAGTTCAGCAGCCCGGTCATGGGATTGATGAGTCCGAGAACCAATTGCTCGCTTCCTCTCGGGGAGGCTGTATTGCCTGCGTGCGGGTTGTTGCCTGATACACCGGAGAATACAGACAGCGGCAGCATAAACCGCCCCGGTTCGCCTATGTATAGCCTGAAAATCCTTGCAGCTGCATTCATCTGGCCGCTGTTTTGAAAATCTATAAATCCTCCGGTAAAGAGCTCTGGCTTTTTAGAAAAGCTGTCTCGCTGCGCTGAACAGCAGATTGAGAAGCATAAAAGCAACACGGCGGGTAGCATATGTCTCATATAGGAGATTTAAATCGTGGGATGATCAATTTCAGTTTTATCCTTTCCAATGCCTTTCGTCTTTTGACGGTGGAGGTTTTTCCTGTATCGCAAAAGACAGATCAGCGCGACAAAAAGCAGAAGGGAAAGCGGGCCCCAGTCTGTCGTTACCCAGGTAAGCAGTAAAGCGTCGATGAGCTTATCGGCCGTCCATGCTGGAGGTAGACGCCGTATATCTATCTTAATGTTCATGGTAGGGGCTTGAAGTTTTAAAGAAGCAAGGGCTTTAGTAAATAAAGCCCTTGCGATAACCGGGTTGAAGAAAGGTCTACCACCATCCGGTAAAGTGGCCGATGATCTGGTCTGCAAGGTCGTACAGGGAGCTTGTGGCTGAACCCAGCACGCCGATGGCCAGGGAGCCGCCGGGTCCCAGGGAGGATCCCCCGATTGCACCACCGATCGCGCCTTTCACATCTGCCTTGCCCACATTTCTTACATTGGGTTTCCAGCGGTTCAGGATAGCCGTTTGCTCGTTGCTGCCGGCATTAGGTCCGCCTGCATTCGTAAGCTCAGATGCATTGTCGAGCTGGAAGCGCAGGGCTATGGGTTGTGGATGGGTATTGCTGTTGCGGATGCTGTCCTGGGCAACAAATACTTCGGCCCAATCCTCTGCATGATCCTTCCAATAGCTGAACGAATAGATGGCCACGGTCACAGGAATGCCTACGGTATATACCTCGTCCGGGGAAAGTGAGAGCGACTGATACTGCAGGTCGTGCAGGGCCTGGAAGAAGCTCGTTTCACTCATCACATCATAGTTGTCGATCACATCCTCCAGCTCGTCCAGGATGGCCGCGCCGGCAGCCGAGTAGTTGGCCGGGTTGAATCCCAGGGCACCGTCTGGACCTCCAAAATGATTAGGAAATGGGCCATAATTCGGCAGGCCGCTGGCAGAAAGAAACTCACCTGTTTTTTGCTCGATAAAGGCCTTAAGGGCTGTCGTATCCCTGAGGTCCATGTTCTGCGCAGCAATGCTTTGGAGAAGCGATGCCTGGTAATCATTGTGCAATTGGCCAACGGTGTTGAGCCTGTCCAGCGGGGTACTGCTGTTCCAGCAGCTGGTACTGTAGCTGATGCCACCGCTGCTGATTACGGCTGGTGATACCGCGTCTATCACTGCTGCGGCCGAAGCAGTCGGGTCTGTCTGGTAAAAATTAAGTGGTGTTTCTTCCGACAGGTAGCCTGCAGGAACAGTGATCGAAAACGGATGGTCCATATTAACACCGTTGCCTTCATCGTAGATATAGCCACTTACGGTAACCGACTGGTCGTAGACCTGGTCAAGGACTATTCTTATACCAAAATAGTTGTACGGGCCAGTCTGCGGGTCATTCGGCAATACCTGTACCGTGATGCCTGCACAAAATGCCGGCTGTGCTTTTACAAAGTTCTGCATGCCGCAAAGTGCAAGCAGCAATAAAAATGCATGGATCTTTTTCATGAAAATTGTTTTGAAGTTGAATGAACTGTACACTTTCCTGCTCTTTGCAGGATGCTCTGTCTTTTTGTTGCGCGGATGCGCGATCGTTTTTGTCTGCATACTTTTGCTTTTTAAGATTTTGATTGATTTTAATTGCTTTCCGGATTGCTTGAACAAAGCTGCAACCCTTACTGATGGCGGATTCCGTCACTTTATCAAAAAGGGGCGTCTACTACCGGCAATTCCTGGTTGTTCTGTTTTTTTCTTTTTTGTCTTCTCCTTCACCAGGGTCTCCGAGTTTTTCAAACACGGTCCTTTGCTGCACGATAGAATAGTAATAGCCATTCCTCGATCCTATCTCGGCAGCAAAAGGTCTTAGCCATTTTCTCATCGTTTTGTCGCTTACACCATACAGTGTAGCCAGCTGGAGCAGGGTGCGGGGTTTGCCGGGGCAGTGGCATGTCGACGCCGGCATTACGGTGTCTTCTTGTCTGGCAGAAATACCTGTAGAGGGAGAAAGGGATCTGGCGCGACTGGGTATAGCATCGCTTGAAAGGTTTGTTGTATAGATATTCATCGGCTGTATTTTGAGCTCAATCTCCGAATGAGGAAACAGCCTGTTTCTGTATTAGCCCCGCTTGCGCCGACCTTTTCTGGACATTACATAAGAATGTTGTGATGTTTGTTTTCTTTCACAAAAAATGTCACTCCTCTCTTATCATTCCCTCTTACTCCTATTTGTTCGCAGTTGTGAAAGAAGGGGATGAGTTGCAGCAGGAAAAAGAATAAGGGAAGAAAGATTGTGGAAAACTATAATGCTAATTTTTTTAGTAAATGACATTTTTCATGCATTTTTACAGAAGAACAGGAAGGCTATGTTTCAACCGGAGTATTATGAATGAGACCATCAATGCCAATATGATCGTGCTGGCAAGAGAGGCAAGAAGCATCAGTCAGCATGAGCTGGCCGGCAGGATCAGGATGTCGGCTACGAACCTGAGTAAAATTGAGCGCGGCAATATCGGGATCAGCGAAGAGGTAGTGGAAGCAATCGCCGGCATCACTGCTTATCCAAAACACTTCTTTTGGCAGCAGGCGTCTGTCGTGCCGGAGAACCTGTGCTACCGCAAACGCCAGCGAGTGGCTCAGAAGCTGCTTACGTCGATCAATGCAAAGGCTAATGTGATCAGGCAGCATGCGCAGTTTCTTTCAAGGGGATTGCAGCTCCTTCCTCCGGCCTTACCAACCATCGAAGTAACGGCGCATTGCCCGCCAGCAAGGATAGCGAGGAGGCTAAGGAAGGTACTGGAACTTCCATCCGGTCCCCTGCACAACCTGGCCGCCGTACTCGAGTCAAGAGGCATCGCGATTGTGCGTTTCGATTTTGGTACGCCGAGGGTGGACAGCAAAAGTCTTCTTACAGATGATGGCTATCCGGTCATTTTTCTGAACCTGGGCCTGCTTGGCGACAGGCAGCGTTTTTCGCTTGCTTACGAACTGGGGCAGCTCGTGATGCATACGCGGTTTCCCGTGGCTCTCGACAGGGATATAGCCCATGAAGCCAATGCTTTTGCCGCCGAGCTGCTGATGCCTGAGAAGGATATGAAACAGGATTTTCGCAATGGGCTTAACCTGTCCCTGCTGGGTGAGCTGAAGAAAAAATGGAAGGTCTCAATGATCTCTCTGCTCTACAGGGCAGACGACCTGGGGTTCATTACGCCTAACCAAAAACGTTACCTGCTGCAGCAGTTCAATGAGTTGCGTATCAGGAGAAGAGAGCCTGTAGAACTGGATGTTGCTCCCGAAGAACCAAAGCTGCTCAGAACCTGGATCAGGCAATACCGCTCCAGGTATAAACTTGGGGTGCAGGAAATGGCCGCGCTGCTTTGCCTGCACGGTGATGAGTTCCTAGAACTCTACGCTTAAAAAAACAAAAAATGAAAAAGGACAAACATATGAGCACTACGACCATGAATGGAACGGAGATCAGGCATTATTCGACCAAGGAGCTTGCCAGGTTTTACGGTGTTTGCGATAAGACCCTGCTCAAGTGGATGAAGCCCTTCCTCAACGATATCGGTCAGAAGCAGGGCAGGTTCTATACGGTGGCGCAGGTAAAGATCATTTTTGAAAAGCTGGGCATGCCAGGCAATGGCTGATTCAGCCGCAATAGTTATCAACCATGAAAACTCGTCTTTCCCTGGCTTTCTTTTTATGTCCTGGTTAGTTGTAGCCTGGAGCATATTCATGTCCTGCCGGGGGTAATGCCGGCCTGGTTCCATGCAAGCCTATTACTATTTATACAAGCAGTTGCGGTAAAGTTTAGTCAGGTGGACTGTTTTCCTCCTGTCTCCTTATCGAGGATTTATCCAGCTTCAACAGGGTAAAAAATTCTTCTTCGCCAAATTCCCTGATCTTTCCCGGCGCCAGCCGACCCAATTCCATGTCCTCGATAGAAATGCGGATCAGCCGCTGGCAGCGATGTCTGACAGCCGCCACCATTTTACGAACCTGCCGGTAGCGGCCTTCCGTGAGCGTCATCAGCAGCCAGGTGGTGGGATAATAATCGATCGATTCGAAAGGAAGGGGAAAGAGATCATGCGGCGGCTCCACGATCTGCACATCACAGGAAGGCGTTTTATAATCATACCCACCCCTGATGCGAATGCTCACCCCTGTGCGAAGCTGTTCGAGGCTTTCCCTGCTTACCTCGTGTCTGACCTGGACCAGGTAGTTTCTTTTGTGAGGCACCTTGCTATGGAACAGCAGGGCTGTGATCTTTTTGTTGGTTGTGAGCAGCAAAAGGCCTTCTGAGTTTTTATCGAGCCGGCCGATGGCATGCGTTCCCTCCGGGAAATCGAAATCAAGATCGCCCAGCAGCGGACCGGGATAGGCACTGATGAACTGTGATTCCATTCCAAAAGGCTTGTTCAGCATGAAATAGCGAAAAGGCGGATGGGACATGGAAGCAAGGTAGGATTTTCCGGGCAGCAGGCTTACGCATTCCTGCCTTGGGGCTTCGTTGCATCCTGCCTGATGGATGTTTCTGTTGCTGGCCCGGGCCTTAAAATATTTTAAATGCGATGCTGAGACCAGTTGTCACTCCACGGATCTGACCGGGGTGCCAGTTATATCCTGATCATATCTTTCGCAGGACATTCTTTCCTCTTGCGCATAACATTTGATACTGCCGGATGGGGCTTGCGCAAATGACGCTATAGCTTTGATTTCCACAGAAATTTATGTATACTTGTATTCGCTTGACCACTGTATGTATAGGAGCAAAACCTTGCAAGCAGCTTCATACCTTCCAGCCTGACCATGTTTTATTCATCTTTTTAACAGCCCTGACAGGTACTGCCTGACCAGGCATTTTTAAACTCTGAGCTTTGAAGAGCAAGTTCCTATGGCTAGGCCTACTCTCTCTTTTTATTCTTCCTGCAGCCCTGCAAGCGCAGTCGCCCACTAAGCCGGGTAATGCCGTACAATATGTTTACAGGAGCTGGGACAACCAGAGTGGCCTTCCGCAAAATACAGTTAATGACCTTGCCAAGGATGCGGATGGATATCTTTGGGCAGCTACCGAAGAGGGTCTGATCCGTTTCGATGGATCTGAGTTCTTTATTCGCAACGAGGCCAATACGCCAGGACTCTACTCCAATACTTTTTATGATCTGCATGCGGGCAGGCAGGAGCTATGGGCTTCCAGCCGGAACACCGTGCTGCGCCTCCGGAAAAAAGAACTGCGCGCATTTGATTTCAGGAAACACCTGGGCAGTGCCTGGATCAAATGCATAGAGCAGGATCAGCAAGGCCGTTTATGGGTAGGCTCCAGCTCCGGCTCTTTGTTCTATATCGAAAACGACTCGATCAATACCTGCCCGGCCTGGAAATGGGAAGATGCAGGCTCTATCGAAGTGTTAAAGCTTGCATCGGGCGGAATGATGGCCGGCACAACCAAAGGTTTGTTCACCCTGGAAACAAAGCAAGGTGCTTTAACAGGACAGGGCAAAGCTATCCGCGATTTCAATGGCATGCATATAACAGCGATGGCTGTTGGCAAAAAAACAGGTCTTTGGATTGGTACAGCCGGTGAAGGCATCTTTCATCTTTCCACCGATACCATTCACCTCACGGAGCAGCAGGGCCTTAAGGACGCCTTTATCAACAGTCTCGCTATTGACGGGGATGGCATGCTTTGGATCGGTACCCGCAGTTCTGGTTTTCAGCAATACAGCAATGGTCTTTTCAGCAGTCCGGGTCAAAAGCTCAATGGAGATGGCGTCAAGTCCATACTCATTACCGAAGCAGATCTTGTATGGCTGGGCACTACTTCTTCCGGACTTGTGCAGGTGAAGCCTGCTCAGGTACAGGTGCTCCCTCAGCACCTCGGGCTTTCCTCCACCATTATGCTTCCGGTTTACCAGCACCCCAATGGCGAAATTTGGCTGGGCACCGCAGGGAAAGGTGCCAGCAGGCTAGCAGGTGACAAGACCACTGTGTTCAATAAGCAAAACGGCTTGTCGAGCGACCTTGTGCTTTCGGTTTATGGAACAGAAGACTATGTTTACATTGGTACGGCAAATGGCCTTGATCGCTTTAACCTCCGGTCCCAGGCAATCGACCGGCATTATACAAAGGAAGACGGGCTGTCAAATAACAGCATTCAATCGCTTTTTCAAGATTCGCATAAACGGCTTTGGGCAACCACGCGGGCGGGCGGTCTTCATCAGTTAAAGGCAAATGGCTATTTCGAAAAGCTGGGCGTACCGGCTGCATTAGTGAACATTGGCTTTTTGAATGCATTCGAAAGCCGCGACGGCCGCATGTTCTTTGGTACCCGGGGTGCCGGAATGCTCGCGATGGCAACGGATGGAAACTTTACGCATTTCAACAGTGCGAAGGGATTCCCGGCTGATGTAGTTTATTGCTTTTTTGAGGACAAAAAGGGTGTGTTGTGGATGGGCACAGAAAAAGGGCTTGTTGCTCACGCTAATGGAAGGTACCGGTTGTTCAATACAGAAAATGGCCTGCGCTTCAACGAAATCTACCGCATCATGGACGACAATACAGGCCATGTATGGCTTAGCGGTAATTTTGGATTGCAGCGTGTTTCTCTCGGCCACCTGCAAAAAGCCTTGGATGATGCGTCTTACAGTCGCCTCCCCGTACGACTATTCAACACATCAGACGGTATGAGCAATGCCGAGGCAAATGGCGGTATATTCCCGGCGGGATGGAAAATGCAGGATGGCAGCCTCTGGTTTCCGACAGTACAGGGTATAGCCATAGTAAACCCGCTCTTTATCAGGGAAGATCGCAGCCCGCTCAATATAAGGCTTGAATCCATTGGATATGCCGGCGAGGAATACTTTCCCTATGAAAAGCCGCAAGTTCCTCCGGGTACCCACAATATAGAGATTCATTATACCAGCATCGACTTTTCCAAGGCCACCGACATCAATTATTACTACCGGCTCAAAGGTCTGGACGATGAATGGATACCTGCGGGCAACAGGCGCACGGCCTATTTCTCAGGTCTCAGTCCAGGCAGCTACGAGTTCGAGGTCAAGGCCGAACAATATGGAAGCTGGTCGCCTACCGCCGCACTTGCGTTCACCGTGGAGCCGCATTTTTACCAGACGATATGGTTCAGGGCCTTAATGCTGTTGTTGCTGGTCTCTACCGCGGCGATCATGATCTCGCGGCAAAGAAAGGGTGCGAAGGAAAAGCTGCTGCAGCAGAAGGAGATTACCAAGGCCCAGATCACCGGACAGGAAAGAGAGCGGCAGGTGATAGGCGCCGAGCTTCACGATAACATCAACCAGCAGCTGGCAACAGCCAAGCTTTACCTAGATTTCGCCCGCTCGAACGAGGAGATGCGGCTTGCCATGGTGGAAAAAAGTGAGCGCGTGGTACATAATGTGATCAACGACATCCGCGCACTTTGCAAATCTCTCATACCACCCACATTGAAAGATATTGGCCTCGTGGATGCCTTGCAGGAGCTTATGAGCACTTATACCATCGTTGATCAATTCGAAGTGGATTTCAGCTGTACTGCTCCCCTCGATGACCTCGTGGATGATCTCCGATTCTCTCTCTTCCGCATCACACAGGAGCAGATGACCAACATAGTGAAGCACGCCGGAGCCAACCATGTCTGGGTCGATATTCGGCAGGGCGATAAGGAGCTGCTGCTTACTATCAAGGATAACGGCCGGGGTTTCGATGCCCGCCTGCGTTCCCGGGGACTGGGTCTTACAGGTATACGGAACAGGCTGGAGCTGTACAATGGCGAGATGGAGATCAACACTGCACCGGGCATGGGTTGTGAGCTGCGTATTGCCATTCCGCTCGACAAAGCGGTCTTTCGCACCAAGGCTGCTGCTTTCAGGGTACTTGTGAGCAGAAAGTCCAGGCGCACACTCAAATGACCGGAACGGCTCCCGTCAACTTCAGGTAAGCTTAAGTTTGCGGGTCCTTACATTTACAGGAACGAATCAGTTCTGTTAGATGAACAAACCCCTCCAGTTTCAAAGAACGAGGATCGCGCCAACACCCAGTGGCTTCCTGCACCTGGGTAATGTTCTGTCCTTTTCGCTCACTGCTGCTCTTGCAAGAAGCACGGGCGCCCGTATACTGCTCCGCATCGACGATCTTGACCGGGACCGGGTGAACAAGGCCTATGTGCAGGATATCTTCGATACCCTGAATTTTTTGGAAATACCCTGGGATGAAGGTCCCCGGAATATGCAGGAATATGAAAGCCAGTACTCGCAGCTGCATCGTATGGATCACTACCTGCAGGCTCTTGGACAATTGAAAGAAAGGAATGCCGTTTTCGCCTGTGCGTGTTCCCGCGCCCAGGTAGCACAGGCTGTAAAGGATGGCAGTTATCCCGGAACCTGCTTGAGCAGCGGCCTTTCGCTTGATGCCAGGGGAATAGCATGGCGCCTGCATACGGCGGGGGCGGGGTCATTGACCGTCAGAACGCTAAACCATCAGTCGATCAGGGCTGCCCTTCCTTCGTCTATGCAATCATTCATCGTAAGGAAGAAGGATGGCTATCCTGCCTACCAGCTGGCTTCCCTAGTGGATGATCTTTATTTTAAGGTGGATCTCATTGTTAGGGGAGAAGACCTGTGGCCCTCCACCCTCGGCCAGCTTTATCTGGCTTCAGTGCTTGAAGCAGGGGCCTTTGCCGGCAGCCATTTTCATCACCATGTACTTTTAAAAGAAGGAGAGGGAATGAAGCTCTCAAAGTCTGCCGGCGCTTTGTCTGTACAGCACCTGCGAAAGCAGGGAAGGAAGGCCGGGGATATCTATAGGATGATCTCGGGAATGCTTGGCAGGACTATACCCGCAACGAGCTGGAAAGACCTGGCCGATATTATGGATGTTCCCGCCGGGAGCTGATGCAGAAGGAAGCGATCAACCGGTCTGGGGAATTTCGCTTTTGTCAAGAAAGATCATTTTACCCTTGTCGCGTCCTGTCTTTATCATTTCGTCCGCGCCTGCCGATGCACCTCCTATACGGAGTACGGCATCGCAATGGTCGATCAGCCTGATGGCAACCGGGTGAAACAGCTCATTGAATATGGCATCGCCTGTTGTCCTGGATCCTGCGGCTTCGATCAATGGCAGGGCGAACCATTCGCCCAGCACTGGCAGGTGTCCCATCCTGTACAGCTCGAGGGCTGTATCTGTCATGGCCTTTACATTGGCGGCGATCAGTGCCGGATCATCGTTGGTGCCCGACCGGTAAGGGCCCGCTACAAGGATTAGGAGTGATGTTTCTTTTTTCATTGAACGATTTTGCTGGGTTTCATATTCCCGTCAGAAATACTGCATTAAGGAGCATGGACTTTCCTTGGCTTATTTCAGCATGAAGTTAGTTCAATGGGTGAGGACGTCTGCATAAATTTCCGGCTGCTTCTTTACATCATGAAATAGATGCCGAACCAGATAATAAGGCAAAGCAGAACCAGCAATGCAAAAAAAGGCATGGCGCCCTTGACCTTGAAACGATCATTGAATGACTGGTCCTGTCCCACGCCGGTAAGGTTTGTTCGCTGGTTCATAAGAGGTATTTGAAGCGAAACTATGTCTGCCGCCAGGTATCTGGGGTGATCTATGAAACCCCCTGGCATGATTAAAATCATATGGCAGCGGCTGCCCTCAAAATATATTTGCCGTTTCCGGCAAGCCCGTAAGCGGTTGTCAAAGCTCCACATTATATAAAAGCATAAAGATGAAACCTGTTTCGAATAAAACCATTTCAGAGATCGTTCGGGCTAATTACCGCACGGCTGATGTTTTCAGAAAACATGGTATCAACTATTGCTGTGGCGGACAGTCAGACCTTCACACCATATGCACGGTTAAAGGTCTTGACTATGAAGGATTGTCTTCCGAGCTCGAGGCAGCCAGCAGGGAGGTCAGGTTGTCTTCCCTTATATCGTTTACGGAGTGGAAGCCTGATTTTCTTATCGATTATATCCTGCATGTGCATCACGCCTATCTTATCAAGGCTATTCCGCCTCTGATGATTCAGGTAGATGCTTTCGTAGAAGGGCATAAGAAAAAGCAGCAGGAATGGATGCCCATCAGGGATAATTTTAGCCAAATTGCCGACAGGCTCATGAAGGAGATGCAACTTGAAGAGACGGTTATCTTTCCTTATATCCGCCAGCTTTATACGGCCTATACGCGCAAGGAATCTTATGGCAAACTGTTTGTGCGCACTTTGCGGAAACCATTGGGCCTGGCAGGCGATGAGCATGCCAGGCTGCCTTCTCTTTTCAACGAGCTCGATACACTCACCGGTGGCTTCTGCTTCCCTGAAAATGCCTGCACCAATCAGCAGGTGCTGATGCATAAATTAAGGGAGCTGAGCCAGGATTTTTCACAGCATAGTTATCTTGAGCACACCGTTCTTTTTCCCGGGGCGCTCCATATAGAACAGCAATTGCTGCAAAGCTAAACATGGCTAAGTTTGCAGAAAGCAAAGAACAAGATGCAGTTTGACCTGGCCCACATCAGCTCACTATTCGAGAATGCTACGGAAGGTTTTATCATTACCAATGCCCAGGGTACCATCTTTCTTGTCAATCCCTCAGCCTGTCGCATGTTCGACTATACAGCGCAAGAGCTGATCGGTCAGCAGATCGAGCTCTTGATCCCTGCGCAAAGCCGGAAGTCGCATGTAAAAATGAGAGAAGGGTTTTATACCGACCCAAGGAACAGGGTCATGGGGCATGGCCGCGATCTGAAAGGCGAGCGAAAAGGTGGCCAGGCTTTTCCTGTTGAGGTAAGTCTCAGCACCTATGTACAGGAAGGAGAGCGTTACGTGATCGCTTTCATTATCGATATCACGCATCGCAAGCAAATAGAGGAAAGCATGCTCAGGCAGCAGCAGCAGCTCGAAACGGTGACCGACGAAATGAGAAAGCTCAATGCCGAGCTCGAGGCAAAGGTGGAAGAAAGAACCGTCATACTTAAGGAAGCCTTGCAGCGCCTGGAGCAATCGCAGGAAGAGCTGAGTGCGGCCCTCGATAAGGAAAAGCAGCTGAATGAGATCAAGAGCCGCTTTGTATCGATGGCTTCACACGAATTTCGTACTCCGCTTAGCACAGTGCTTTCTTCCGCTTCCCTCTTAGGCAGGTACACGGCGGCTGAAGACCAGGAGCAGCGGAACCGGCATATCGGGAAAATAAAGGCCTCGGTAAAACACCTGAACGACCTGCTCGAAGACTTTCTGTCCCTGGGCAAGCTCGACGAAGGAAAGATCGCCGCAAACATAGAGCCCTTCGGCCTTCCCGAGCTTATCCAGGATACCATCGCGGAAATGCGTGTACGGGCTAAAAAGGACCAGGCCCTTCTCTATAGTCATCACGGAGAAAGCAATGTTGAAAGCGACCGTAAGCTGGTAAAGAATGTGCTCATCAACCTTATCTCCAATGCCATCAAGTTTTCAGATGAAGGCAGGCAGGTCTATATCGAAAGCAAGGTAGGCGGCGGAAGGGCCGGCATTTCAGTTAAGGATGAAGGTATTGGTATTTGCGAAGAGGACAGGGAGCACCTTTTTTCGTCTTTTTATCGCGGGCGCAATGCGGTGAACATACAGGGAACTGGACTGGGCCTGCATATTGTGAAACGTTACCTCGATCTCCTGGGCGGTACGATAGAGCTTTCCAGCGAAGCCGGTAGGGGAACTGAAATTACTGTACACATACCTTTAAAACAGCATTGACATGCAAAGGTCGATACTTGTGATTGACGATAATAGCGACATCCGCGAAAACACAGCAGAGATACTTCACCTCGCGGGTTATAAGACCCTTACGGCCGAAAATGGAAAAAAAGGTGTGGAGCTGGCACTAAAGGAGAGGCCATCTGTAATTGTATGTGATATCATGATGCCCGAACTGGATGGTTATGGGGTTCTACATCTCCTGCGCAAGCATCCCGATACGCAAAACATCCCATTTATTTTTCTGACTGCCAAAACCGAGCGGAGCGATTTTCGCAAGGGCATGGATATGGGCGCTGACGACTACATCACAAAGCCTTTTGACGATATAGAGTTGCTAAATGCAGTAGAGGTGCGCCTGAAAAAATGGGATATTCTCGGGCAGGCTTATTCACCTTCCCCACAGGGACTCGCCCAGTTTTTTAAAGATGTAAGGGATACAGGCCTTGTAAAGGAGCTCACAGGCCAGTACCATGTTGAGCATTACGACAAAAAGCAGGTGCTTTATCAGGAGGGCAGGCGCCCCCGCTACCTCTATCATATCTTAAAAGGCAAGGTAAAGGCCTTCAGGTCGCATGAGGATGGTAAGGAATATATTACCAACCTGTATAGCGAAGGAGATTTCATCGGTTATACGGCCCTTATCGGCGAAACCAACTACGACGACAGCGCCAGCATTCTCGAGGAAGCCGAGATCATGCAGATCCCCAAAGACGAATTCCTGCAAATGGTCTATAGCGATATCAGCATAGCTGCCAAGTTCATTCACATCATAACAAAGAATGTGAAGGAAAATGAGGATCGCATGCTTAGCCTCGCCTACAGCTCGCTGCGCAAGCGCATCGCAAGGGCGCTTGTCGACATTATGGCCAAGTTCAATCTCAGGGAGCAATCAAGCCCTATCGAAATATCCAGGGAGGAGATAGCCCAGTATGTAGGTACAGCAACCGAATCTCTCATCCGTACACTTAGCGACTTCAAAGCGGAAAAGCTGATCGATATCAAAAGCGGTAAGGTAACTGTGAATAACGTGGAAAAGCTCAGGAACCTTCTTTACTAAAGATTTACACCATCCGCATATTTATTACGGGG
>DASTPZ010000110.1:0-10460 GCA_035761965.1 Flavisolibacter sp.
GACCGCTTTTGAATTTGGCTGCATCAAAATAATCATAAACAGGATTGGCGCCGTAGATCAGCAGGGCGCCGATGGCTCCCGAATTCATATCGTTCACCAGCTGTACCATATCGGCATCGATACCCTGCCTGCCATTGAGCGTAGCGCTTGTATCGATGGTTGAGCCATAAGCTCCAATAGCGTTGTTGATGGCATTGACGAGGATCTGCACGTTCACGTCGTTGCTGTCGGCAACCACCAGCGATGCGCCGCGGTTGGCCTGAAGGTCCTTTGCTACTTCCATGATCCTGGCATTGAGCTCGGCATTGCCTGGGAGAGCATTACCTCCGCCACCGAGTGCATTGAGCAGTGCGGAAACAACAGCCCCTGTTTCGGAAGGGCGGTGTGTAATGCGCTCGTCTGCGCAGGCGCCTGTCATGCTGAGGAAGCTTTCGAACTGGTAGTGCTTGCTCATCGTAGGGTTCTTCTCGTCGATCTTGCGGCCATAAGAATACTGGCGTGCAAATTCGACGGGGGAGAGCCATGTTCCAAGAAAATCGGCGCCGAAGCTCACGATCACCTTGGCCCTGTCGAAATGGTATACGGGGATAGCCCTTCTGCCCTGAGTGGCTTCGTTAGCCAGCAGCATACCGCTGTGTGAGATAGCGTCGTATTGTACATGACGGCTCCCGGGATAGCGGCCCAGGAACTCTGTAATGATCTGTCTTGTGGAAGGCGATACCACCGTGCTGGTGAGAAGCACCACGGGGCCTCTCGCACCGGCGAGCGCGCTGCCGATCTCGGCGTCGAGCTGCTGGTAGCTGCCCACCTCCGCGAAATCAGCGCCTGATTTGCGCTTAGGATTGGTGAGGCGGTACATATCGTAAAGGTCCAGCACCGAAGCCTGGGCCCTTGGTGAAGTACCTCCCTTGGTGAAAGGATACAGCTCGTTACCCTCAATCTTGATGGGACGGCCGTCCCTGACTTTCACTACGACCGGAACCACGTCGCCGTCCTGCACATAGGTGCTGGCGTAGAACTTGGCAACGCCGGGTGTAACGTTTTCGGGCCTGTTTACATAAGGCATGGCCTTTCTTACAGGCATTTCGCAACTGGCGGCAATGGTGGCTGCAGCCGTGCTGAAGCCTACGTATTTAAGGAAGTCGCGGCGGGGGGTCTTTGCATCAAGCAAACCTTTTCCGTCGAGGTCTCCAAAAGGCAATTCCTCGTTGAACTCATTCTGCGTCAGCTTTTGAAGTTCTTCATTATTTTTCAGTGCAGCGAAACCGGTCCAAAACTTTTTATCGCTCATATCGGGATTTGAAAAATTTGATAATTCTAAAATGAACCCTGCTCTCCTACAGGATCATTACTGATTAATAGTGACACTTCTGGCACTCCAGACCGCCGATATCCTTCACGGTGATGCTGTCCATCTTGGCGGGGCGGATCTCTTTCCAGATCTTCCTGGATTTGTCGATCCAGATAGTGTCGGGCTTGAGATCATTATGGAATTTCTCGTAAATGCTGTAGAACTGGTTGCCGGTGCTATCTGTGTAATTAAAGTTGACCTTTGACTCACGGTGGCAATTGATACACCAGCCCATGCTAAGTTCAGCCGTCTGGGATACGACATCCATTTCCTGGATATTTCCATGACAGGTCTGGCAGGCTACGCCACCAACCCTTGTATGTTGCGCGTGGTTGAAATACACGTGATCAGG
This sequence comes from Flavisolibacter sp., assembly GCA_035761965.1. Taxonomy (GTDB): domain Bacteria; phylum Bacteroidota; class Bacteroidia; order Chitinophagales; family Chitinophagaceae; genus Flavisolibacter. Next base: position 1,704 of record DASTPZ010000110.1, read on the forward strand.
CAGGTTATGGATCTTGACCCACTCGGGTGATTTAGCCTTGGAAGGATCCCATTTTGCACCAGGTCCGGGTGTGTAGCCGGCATACCTGAAAAGCTTTTGGATCTCGGCGGTTCCATCGATCTCATTGCCTTCCTCGTCCATCAGCTTGGGGCCTTTTTCATAGGCCTGCACTGCTACGTGGCAGTTCATACAGATGTTGAGCGAGGGAATACCCGCATGCTTGCTGTCCCAGGCGCTGTTATGGCAATAAAGACAGTTGATCTGATTGATGCCCGCGTGAACCTTGTGCGAGTAGTAGATGGGCTGCTCAGGCGCATAACCCTGCTGGCGGCCAAGCCCGATAGCACCCTTGCCAACAAAATAACCGCCAACGATAAAGAACACGATAGCAAAAAGCGCGATGTAGATCTTGTTGCGCCAGAAAGGAACGGGATCAGGACGAAGGATCTTTTCCGAATCGTCCGACAATTTTTTCAGGTTGCTGTTCACCTGCATCAGGATGAGTGCAACAATGGCCAGGATCAGCGAGATCACGCCAAAGATCACGGCACCACGGTTGTTCTCGGCCTCGGAATCAGCAGCCGAGCCGCCGCCGCCACCCTGCTTATCCGTTCCGGCGCCAGGGGCCGGTGCAGTGGCAATGTACTCGAAGATGGCGTCTATGTCTTTTTCGGTAAGCTGGCCCGCGAAACCCGGCATGATGGAGCCGTATTGCTTCTGAAGTGCCTGCGTGTACTCGTTGGTCTTGATGAAGGCCGCAGGATTGGCTACCCATTTGTAAATGTTTGCCCTGTCCTCCGCCCATGGACCTCTTTCCAATACACCGCGTAAAGCAGGACCACTGCCCGCCCTATCCAAGCCATGACAGGAAGCGCATTTTTCTCTGAAGATCTGTTGCCCGTTCTGTGCTTTTACCGAGGTATAAGAAAGAAAGAAAAGAAATCCGACCAGTAAACTTCTCTTTGCATGGAATTGTAAAAGGTTCATAGAAACAATTGGTGTGAAATGTGGATAATTTCCCAAATCGGCTGCAAAAATATGACAGGAAACTAACAAAACAGCACCGTTTTCAAAAATTTTTTAGGCCGCTACAGTACTGCATTTCATAGGTTTTTAAAGCCTGTTGAACGTTTCAATAAAAATAGTTGTCATGTGTTGGTCAGAATGGTTCGAAGCTGTTGAAATCTGCATTCTGCAAGGCCTTCGGCATGGTGCAGGAGGTCCGGATTTTGCATAGCCCCACATCAGTTTATCTTCACTGCTTGGTAAAATCATCTATGCGATATAGCCATTGTCATGGTTGCACATGAACTTATTGCTTAACCAGGCCTCGCGATCATTCTACTGGTTCGAACAGCCAGCTGCTGCATCGATGCCTCTTCCGCAGTTTCGCTCGAAGACCTTAATTTCGCCCGCAAGCCAAAATCAAAAAAGGATGTTCAAACGTCTGCAGGAAAAATGGAAGGTTAGCCCCGGCAGGCTGTTTCTCATCCTCGTCACCTTCGCCATTGGCGGCAGCCTTACAGGTTATCTCGGCCGCAGGATCATGCCCGCTACAGGCATAGAGTCTAAGGCTGTCTATGTCCCCGTATACGTCGTTTTGATCACCTTCATCTGGCCCTTCATGGTACTGTTGGTCAGCATTTTCACCGGCCAGTTTCTTTTTTTCCGTTCCTACCTTGCTAAAATGGGACAGAGAATGGGCATTGGCCGTACCGGTTCTTCCTCTTTGTCAGCAAAGGATGGGGGTACTGCAAGACAACAGCATTCTTCCAAATCAGCATCCATGTCACAAAACAATATATCTCCCGAAACCAGGCAACAAAGGACTGTGAAGCTCGCCATATTCGCTTCGGGTGCGGGTTCCAATGCGCAAAAGCTTATTGAATTTTTCTCCCCGCCGGCACTGGCAGAAGTTTCGTTGATCGTTTGTAACAAACAAGGCGCAGGCGTTATACAAATCGCCGAAAAATCCGGCATCCCCGTGCTCATGATCGAGAAGGAAAGATTTTTTCGCGGCGATGGCCACCTGGCAGACCTTCAATCGGCAGGCATCGATCTGGTGGTGCTTGCGGGTTTTCTTTGGAAGATCCCTCAAAGCCTGATCGATGCCTTTCCGCGGCGCATCATCAATATCCATCCCGCTCTTTTGCCCAAGTACGGCGGCAAAGGCATGTATGGCGCCTTTGTTCACCAGGCTGTGATCGGGGCAGGCGAGCTTCAATCGGGTATCACGATCCATTATGTGGATGAGCACTACGACAATGGTGACATTATTTTTCAAACGGCCTGCCCCGTGCTGGAAGGCGATACGCCCGAAGACCTTGCCCGGCGCGTACATGAGCTGGAGCATGCGCATTACCCCAGGGTGGTTGAGGAAGAAGTAAAAAAGCTGGCAGCGATAGGCTAGTGCATGGGCCTTTCTTTTCCCGGCACCTTCTTTGAAGAAAAGCTAAGGCGCGGCAGGGCTGCATTCAGCGAAGCAAACACCTGTCCCGCTTAAAACATTTCCCATGGCCCTTAGCTACGAAGGTTTGGCTGTTCCGGAAGCTTCGCGCATTCAGCAGGAGCTGAGAGCAAAGCTCGACATATCCGAGCGGCAGGTCGACATTGCTACCATCGGCGGCGCCGATATTTCGCTTAACCTTTACAGCACTACCATCTATGCAGGCATTATCCTACTTTCCTTTCCCGGTCTGCAACCCATGGCCTGCTCGCTGGTCAGGGCCGAGACCCGCTTCCCCTACGTGCCCGGCTTTCTCGCCTTCCGCGAGGTGCCGGCCCTGGTGCAGGTATGGGAGCAAATGCCGGTTAAGCCCGGTGTGCTGGTTGTAGACGGGCATGGCATTGCACATCCGCGCCGCATGGGCATTGCTTCGCATTTTGGCGTGGTGGCATCGCAACCCACTATCGGCTGCGCCAAAAAAATCCTCTTTGGCCGCTTCGAAGAGCCCCCACCCGAACAGGGTGCCTTCAGTCTCATCCGCAGCAAGGAGGAAACGGTCGGTTATGCCCTTCGCAGCAAGGCGAAAACAGCACCTGTTTTTGTATCGCCCGGACATATGATCGGCCTGGAGAACAGCCTCCGGGTAATGCAGCAATGCACGGGCAGGTATCGCATACCCGAGCCTACGCGGCTGGCACACGAGTTGGTGAACAGGTTTAGGAGGGGAGAGGTAAGTGAAGGATATCACAAGCTATAAAAAAGCCATTCATCGGCATTCAACTTCATATACTTCATTCGAAAGCTAAAACATACATCGTTATTATTTCTGCTATTTAACAAAGACGGATTTGATAGTATACGCTTCGAAACTTTGAATAATATATAAATATTTCTATTTTGTTAAGCGGACCCGGCTTTTAATTCGTACAGGCAAGTTGATGGATAACTGAGTTAGCGACATAAAAAAAGCGACTTGCGCCGCTTCGAATGTTTTCACAACGGAATAATCCTTATTGTGATTTGCTTCGAGGTAAAGGTAAAAAACGATTTGAAAATAACAATACGTCTGTCAAAGATTTATTATAGCTGTACTCTTTGAGTAAAACCAAATACCAAAACGAAAGCATCTTTATGAAGAAACTTGGAATCGACGTAGGCGTAGCTTCTATAGGCTGGGCCTTTGTAGAGAGTAATGAAAAAAATAACTGTAAGATCCTTGGCATGGGTAGCAGGATCATCCCGCTTAACACAGATGATAAAGACGAATTCTCCAGTGGAAATGCCATTTCTAAAAACCAAAAAAGAACTCAGCGCCGCACCCAACGCAAGGGCTTCGACCGCTACCAGCTCCGGCGATTCTACCTTAAGCAGGAGCTTGAAAAGCTTGGAATGAGTGCCGGAATACATTTGTTCCAATTGTCTTCTCTCGATCTGTATGCTCTTAGAGACAAGGCATTAAAAGAGCAACTGACCCTGGAAGAAATTGGAAGACTGCTTTTACACCTCAATCAAAAACGGGGTTATAAGAGCAACCGCAAGACTGAAACGGCAGACAAAAAAGAAACAGAGTACGTAGCTGCGCTTCAAGGCCGTTATGCGCACATAAGAAGCCAAAAGCTCACGGTCGGACAGTACTTTTATCAACAGCTTCAACAAAATGGTTATACCCGCCTGAAAGAACAAGTATTCCCGCGAGATGCCTACGAACAGGAATACAACGCCATCATGTCGCAGCAGGCAAAATTTTATCCCAATATCCTCACCAGTGAAGTGGTTCAAAAGATCAGGGATGAGATCATTTTTTATCAACGAAAGCCGAAATCCCAAAAAGGCCTGGTATCTATATGCGAGTTTGCAGGACGATGGATCAAGGTGGAGCAGGAGAATGGAGCTTTCCGTCCTGTTTTCACCGGCCCTAAAGTAGCGCCGAGAAGTTCTCCGCTCTTCCAGGTATGCAAGATTTGGGAAACGGTGAACAACCTTACGCTAAGAAACAAGCGAGGTGAAATCTACGAGACATCTGAAGAGCAGAAGCAACTGCTTTTCGAATATCTCGACAATCACGAAAAGATGACCCAGGCCGAGCTGTTTAAGCTGCTGAACCTATCAAAAGAGGATGGCTGGTATGGGAATAAAATGATAGACAAGGGCCTACAGGGTAATACGACCAAAATGCAAATTCTAAGCTGCCTTGACGGAGTGGAGGATCAGGCAACTTATACAGAGTTCAATTTGAGTATAGTCGAATACACTCATACCGATACTGATACCGGTGATATGACCTCTAGGATGCAAATAACAAGCGATTTCGAAAAACAGCCGCTTTATGAACTATGGCACTTGGTATACTCTGTATCCGACCGGGAAGAGCTGATCGCTGCCCTTAAGAAACGCTATGCCTTAAAGGATGAAGCTTGCAATAGGCTTGCAAGGCTTGATTTTACAAAGTCTGGCTTTGGCAATAAATCGGCAAGGGCCATACGCAGGATCTTACCCTACCTTCAACAAGGCTTGCCTTACAGTGAAGCCTGCGCTTTAGCAGGATACAACCATAGCGATTCGCTGACAAAAGACGAGAATCATGCAAGACCCTTGCTTGACCGTTTAGAAAACCTTCCAAAGAACAGCCTTCGTCAACCCGTAGTTGAAAAAATCCTTAACCAGCTTATCAATCTTGTCAATGCCATTATAGCCGAATATGGTCGCCCCGACGAGATCCGGATCGAATTGGCAAGAGAACTAAAGCAAAGTAAAGAGGAAAGAAACAATACCTTTAAAAACATCAATAAGCGAGAAAAGGAAAACAAGATAATTTCCGATAGGATTACGAAAGAACTAGGGTTAAGGGCAACCAAAAGAAATATAGACAAATGGAGGCTGTTTGAAGAAGTGAACGGCAGATGTCTTTACTGCAACAAAGGCATCGAGCGCGCCGGCTTTCTTTTGGGTGATCAATCCGACGTGGAGCACATCATTCCCAAGGCCAGGCTTTTCGACGACTCCATGCAAAACAAGATAGCTGCCCATAGAAAATGCAATTCGGATAAAGGAAACCGGACTGCCTATGATTTCATGAGATTCAAGTCGGACCAGGAATTTTATGAATACATACAGCAAATCGATGTGCTCTACAAAGAAGGCAAGATCAGCAGGTCAAAGCGGGATAAGCTTTTGATGCCGGAGGACAAGATACCCAAGGATTTTATTGAGCGACAGTTAAGAGAGACGCAATACATTTCCCGAAAGGCAAAAGAGATTTTGTCAGCAGTCTGCCACAATGTTTATGCAACAAGTGGGAGTGTTACTGATTATCTGCGCCATGCATGGGGTTGGGATGAGGTTCTCATGAACTTGCAGTTGGATCGGTACAGGGAGGTTGGCCTGACCGAATGGAAAGAATTCGAATACAATGGGCAGCTACAGCGGAAGGAGGTTATCAAGGGTTGGTCCAAGAGAAAAGACAACCGGCATCATGCCATTGACGCACTGGCTGTTGCCTGCACCACTCAAGGCATTATCCAGAGGCTTAGCAACCTGAATCAGCTTGTTCAAAAAGAGGCGGGGACGTCCAGGCAAGATGCTTTAAAAGGAGAGGAAAGCCTCAAGCGCTTTGTGAGCCAGCTAAGACCGTTTACGACAAAAGAGGTAGAAGAAGCGGCGGCCGGCATATTGATCTCTATGAAGGCGGGAAAAAAAGTTGCTTCTATAGGTACGAGGAAGGCCTTGATTGGAGGAAAAAAACAGGTAGTTCAAGATAAAATCGTCATTCCACGGGGACCTTTGAGCGAAGAAAGCATTTATGGTAAGATCAAAATAATGGTCAAAAACGTTTCGACACGCCAGCTGTTTGAAAATTCGGAACTGATAGTAAAAGAACGCATCAGGATCAAGGTACTGGAACGGCTGGCACAATTTGAAAACGATGTAAAAAAAGCAATCGCATCCCTGAAAAAAGAACCGATCTACCTTGATGCGGATAGAAAGGAACTATTGGAGTTCGGTACTATATTTAAAGAAGAATATGTAATCAAATATCCCTTAAGTACCATCAAATACAAAGATGTCGATTCCATCGTGGACAAAGCTGCCCGTGAGGCCGTGAGGGCAAGATTGGACGCACATGGAAAGGATGAGAAGGAAGCTCTTAGGGATTTGGTGAACCATCCTGTTTTCCTTGATGCGGCAAAGACCATCCCAATCAGATCTGTCCGCTGTCTTACTGGGCTGTCAGCAGTCGAACCAGTCAGGTACAATCAAAATCGCGAGCCTTTTGGTTACGTGAAACCCGGCAATAATCATCATATAGCTTTTTATTTGGATCAGGATGGCGTAAAACGGGAGCATGCTGTTACGTTCTGGCACGCTGTGGAGCGACGAAAGTTTGGACTGCCAGTGGTCATAAGGAACCCGGCCCAAGTATGTGGTAAGACAGAAGTGTCTGCCAATAATTTTCCCGAAAGCTTTTTGAATAACCTGCCATTACCAGGCTGGAGCTATTCGGAGAGTTTGCAACAGAATGAAATGTTTGTGCTTGGAATGTTACCAGACGAGTGGTCCGATGCCATGAGAAAAAACGATATAGCAGAGATTAGCAGGCACCTTTACCGGGTTCAAAAACTTGGGTCATATTATTATGTTTTCAGACATCACTTAGAAACCGAGCTAGATGATTCACAAGAATCTAAACTTGCACGGCGTTTTCTTAGTATAAGGAGTATAAAAGCATTTGAGCAATTAAATCCAATAAAGGTATCTATAGACCTCTTAGGAAAAATCAATTCACAATGGTGAAACAAACACTCTATTTTGGAAATCCTGCCTACCTGAAAACCAGAACCGAGCAATTGGTGGTAGAAAAACAAGACGATGGAGAAATCCGTTCCTTTCCTATAGAAGATCTGGGTGTACTTATTCTGGATCATGCTCAGATCACCATCACCTCCGGTCTTATGGCAAAATTGTTGGAGAACAACGTAGCCCTGATCAGTTGCGACAGCACTCATCACCCAACTGGCCTAATGTTAAACCTGGATGGACATACCTTGCAAAGTCGTCAATTTGCTGCGCAGATGAGTGCTTCATTGCCACTTAAAAAACAGCTGTGGCAGCAAACGGTTATGGCAAAGATCTATAATCAGGCCTTTTTGCTTAAACAACAGCATAAGGAGCACAAATTCCTGCTCAACCTGGCCGTAGAAGTCAAAAGCGGCGATGCTGAAAACCATGAGGCCAAAGCAGCCTCCTACTACTGGAAAAAGCTCTTTCCAGAATCCTTTGGATTTCGGCGCGACCGGCATGGGATGCCTCCCAACAACCTGCTCAATTACGGTTATGCCATCCTCAGGGCCATAGTGGCGCGTAGCCTGGTAGGCTCCGGCCTCCTGCCTACCCTTGGTATCTTTCATCGGAACCAGTACAATGCCTATTGTTTGGCAGACGATATCATGGAGCCTTACAGGCCCTTTGTGGACAAGCTTGTGTGTCTGCTATGCAATTCCCAGAAACCCGATTTTGAACTCACGCCTGGGTTAAAAAGAGAGTTGCTGACTATACCCGCTATGGATGTGTGCCTGGAAGGCCAGAAGAGTCCCCTGATGATAGCTGTGCAGCGTACTACAGCCTCCCTTGCCAGGTGCTTCAAAGGAAAGGCCAAAAAAATCGTTTATGCAGAATTAGGTTGACCGGCTGGCCGGTTGTGCAGGCGAAACCAAGACCTGATCCGATCCTATGTACGAACGTTTAAATGCCTACCGAATTATGTGGGTTCTGGTACACTTTGACCTCCCGACCGATACCAAAAAGGACAGGAAGGCCTATGCCGACTTTCGCAAAAAGATCATGAAGGACGGCTTCCAGATGTTCCAGTTTAGTATGTACATCCGGCACTGCAGCAGCAAGGAAAACGCCGAAGTACACATGAAACGGGTACGGGCCCTGCTTCCAGCCAAAGGCCATATCGGCATCCTGTGCATAACGGATAAACAGTTCAGTATGATGGAAATATTCCGCGGGCGGGACGTGGTAAAGCCTCCCGATACTATACAGCAGCTGGAAATGTTCTAAAAATGAAAAAGTGAGGCAAAAAACCTCACTTTTTCAATAAAAAAGCTGGAAGAAATCCAGTTCTGTAGCAGGTTCTGAGGGAATCTGCTACAAAAGAACTAAAGTTGAAAGCAAATCACAACACAATCAACTATGGTGATTCATTGCCTGTTGCTACAAAAGAACTAAAGTTGAAAGCAAATCACAACCAGCGCCAATCTCAGTCAGGCAAAGTACTTGCTACAAAAGAACTAAAGTTGAAAGCAAAT
>DASTPZ010000111.1:0-4419 GCA_035761965.1 Flavisolibacter sp.
ATTTGCTTAAATGGGATATCTGTCTGTCATGAAGATGTCATTTCAAGACCTGATTTTCATCAGGTTGCGCGAGGCTGCAAACCAGTTGAACTTTTTCATGAATGAGTTGTCTTTCGAATTTTACTTTTGCATTCCCTAAAGGGAAATAATTTCCTGCATGAAGAGAGCTGTTGTTTTAATGAACCTGGGTTCGCCCGATTCTACCGAGGTCCGTGATGTTAAGCGCTACCTGGACGAATTCCTGATGGACGAGCGGGTGATCGATAAACCCTGGCTGCTGAGGGCCATGCTGGTAAAAGGCATCATCGTGCCTTTCCGTGCACCAAAGTCGGCGAAGGCTTACAAATCTATATGGACAAATGAAGGTTCACCGCTTATTGTCATCAGCAAGCAGCTGAGAGATGCGCTGGCCCGTGAAGTAAGCGAGCCGGTAGCCATTGCCATGCGTTATGGCAATCCTTCGCCAAGGGCTGTTTACGATCAGCTGCTGGCCGAAAACCACGACCTTGAAGAAGTGATCCTCGTGCCGCTTTATCCTCATTATGCCATGAGCAGCTACGAAACCGCGGCTGTTTATGCAAAAGAGCAGCACCAAAAAGGCGCCTATCCTTTCAAGCTCACGGTGATCAGGCCTTATTACGACAATAGCGATTACCTCGCCGCGCTTGAAGCGAGCATAAGGCCTTACCTGTCGGGTGAGTGGGACCATGTGCTCTTCTCTTACCATGGCGTGCCCGAGCGGCATATACGCAAGGGCGATATAACCGGCTGCCATTGCCTGGCCACCGAAAACTGCTGCGAAAAGCCCTCTCCCGCACATGAGTTTTGCTATCGCCACCAATGCTTTGTTACCACCAGGCAGGTTACGGAAGCACTCGGCATACCGCAATCGAAATGGAGTCTTTCCTTTCAATCGCGCCTCGGAAGAGATCCCTGGCTGCAACCCTATACGGCTGCGCGCCTCGAGCAGCTGCCTGGCCAGGGTGTGAAAAAACTGCTGGTCGTCTGCCCGGCCTTTGTGAGCGACTGTCTCGAAACCCTCGAGGAAATTGCCGAAGAAGGCAAGGAGATATTCCAGCATGCAGGCGGGGAAAAATTCGAGATGATTCCCTGCCTGAATGTGCATCCGCTTTGGGTGAGCACACTGGCAAAATGGGTGAGGGAGCCCCAGCTCATGGCCGAAGCCGGCAGCAGTAAAATCGCCGGTTGATCATAAATTACAGAATCAGCGCCAGGGGCATTATAATCCAAACACATGTATTACATCAAAGCCTTGCACATCATATTCATCGTTACCTGGTTTGCAGGCATGTTCTACATTGTACGGCTGTTCGTTTACAATTCGGAGGCCAATGAAAAACCCGAACCGGAGCGGTCCATTCTGCAAAAGCAGTTTGCCCTCATGATCAAGCGTCTTTGGTTTGGTATTGCCTGGCCCTCTGCCATTCTTACGCTTGTTTTTGGTCCCTGGGTCATGGTGAGCGCCAACTGGGACAACGTGTTGACCGAGCCTGCGGGACAGTGGCTGCTCGTCAAGCTGTTTTTTGTGGCAGGCCTTTATGCCTATCATTTTTCTCTTCACTCCATCTACAAACAGCAAATGGCGGGAACCTTCCGCTACCGCTCGCAAAAACTGCGCATCTGGAACGAGGTAGCGACCATTTTTCTGGTAGCCATTGTTATGCTGGCCACAGTAAAGCAAAGCATCAGTTTTGTTTGGGGGCTGGTGGGGCTCATAAGCTTCGTGATCGTTCTCATGAGCGCTATCAGGATTTATAAGGTCCTTCGCAAATAAAACAGCCGAAGCCTGCAAGGCGACGGGGGTTTCAGCCATGCACCGGCCAGGTTAAAATGTCTTCCGGATAGTTCGCGCCTCGTATCTTTCTCAGCCTTCCTGTCTTTTTTGCAAAGAGATGAAAATGAATGAGCTAGCTGATGCCGGATCGGGAAGAACGAATTGCGGGATACGCAAAAGCCGGCAGGGCTTTTGGACCGGCTGGCGATTCTTTTGTCGCATTCTCATCATGAATGGAAAGACCAGGTGCTGCCAGGCCACCGCTGTTTATGGCAGAGCTTATGCAGGGTCTTCAACCCTTGAGTGTGTTGATTCTCCATTCATCATATTAATTTTTTTCCGTTCGCAGTTTCTTTTAATTTGGTATGGATGTTTGAAGCTGCTGTATAAATGAGCTAAGGAAGTGATGAGGATCTTGCCTGTTTGCCTTTGCTATAGCTTTTACTGGTTTGAGAATTTCTTCGGCTGGTGGCCTGTGCCGGAGACGGAACTGCATCAGGCGAAGTCTTCCTTGTTTATTTAGCTGCTTCCCTTGTCATCTAAAAACCTTTTTATGAAGAAAAGCTTTCTGTTAATGCTGCTTGCTGCTTCCCTTATTGTAAAGGCGCAGCAAAACCTTGTGATAGAACCTCAAAAGCCGGTTGCAGGTACATCTGTCACCATCAAGTTCAATCCAAAAAACACGGCGCTCTCCGGTGTTAAGGATATCGAAGCGGTGGCCTATCTTTTTGAAAGCGATATGCCGGTAGCAAAGGTCGTACAGCTTAAAAAGCAAGGCGATCTGCTGGTAGGCACGGTTAAAACAGAAGAAAAAACAAAAGCTGTTTTCTTCAGTTTCAGGACTGAGGAGATAGAGGAGAACAATGGTGATGAAGGCTATTACACGGCCATCTACGATAAAAACGGCCAGCCCGTTCAGGGCGCCAACCTGGCGCTGTCGCAAGGATTTGGCAGCTATGGAAGCATATGGGGTCTCAAGCGCAGCAACGAGAAAGTGCTTGCCTTTCAAAAAGAAGAGTTCAGCGTAGCCGGCTCCAAAGAGAAGTTCTTTGCCGACTACCTCAGATTCCTTGGCCAGTCAAAAGACGAAGAGAGCCGGAACACCCTCAAAGCAGTACTGCAGCAGCAGCTGGCCAAAACAACCGCAACAGAGGCCGAGCTGAATGCCGTCAGGATGTCCTATGCCTCCGTGTTAAAGGACAAGGAACAGGAAGAAGCGGTGAAGACTGCTATCCGCGAGCGTTTCCCAAATGGCGACTGGAAGAAGGAGGAGGGTGCAGCAGCGTTCTTCAAGGAGAAAACACTTGCCGGAAAGGCTGCCATCTTCGACAGGCTCGTAGCTGCTTATGGCCCGGTGAAAAAAGACGATAACATGATGGAGAACATGGCCAGCCAGCTGGCCCAGCGTTTTGCGGATTCAGCGGACTATGAGAAGTCGGATCGTTATATTGCCCACATTGCATCTGTTGGCCGCAAAGCAAATATATACAATGGCATTGCCTGGAAACTGGCAGGCCAGGGCCTTGCCAACAAGCCCGTGGATGCAGCAAAGGGAATAGAATACGCGCGCCGCGCGCTCGACCTGCTGGAGCAGGAGAAAAAACAAATGGCCTCCCAGCCATCTTACTATACAGCAAAGCAGTATATCAAGAACCTCGACAACTCTTATCATTCCTATTCCGATACCTATGCCGTGCTGCTTTACCATCAGGGCCAACAGGATAAGGCCTACGAACTTGAAAAAAAGGCTGTAGAGCATTTCAAGGGCAAGAACATCAACATGAACGAGTCGTTTGCCCTGCTTACAGAAAAGACCAAGGGCGGCAAGGCGGCCCAGGCTGAGCTGGAGAAGTTCATGGAGGAAGGCAAGTATACGCCCAGGATGAAAGAGCAGCTGAAGGCTTTGTATATGGCAGACAATCATGATGAGGCCCAGTGGGTGAAATATGCAGGCGGACTTGAGCAGGTTGCCTTCAACAAGCTGAAGGCCGAGCTGGCAAAAAAAATGATCAATATGCCGGCTCCTGATTTTCGTCTGAAAGACCTGGAAGGAAATGAAGTTGCCCTGTCCTCGCTCAAAGGAAAAGTAGTTGTGGTGGATTTCTGGGCCACCTGGTGCGGACCCTGCCTCGCTTCCTTCCCCGGCATGCAAAAAGCTGTTGAAAAGTATAAGGGTAATCCCGATGTGGTCTTCCTTTTCATAGATACCTGGGAAACCGGCGACGACAGGGAGAAAAAGGTAAAGGACCTTGTAATGAATAAGAAATATCCCTTCCTTGTACTGTACGACGAAACTAAAAAAGATGCACCCGAGGAATTCAGCATCGTGTCAGATTACAAGGTAGAAGGCATACCAACCAAGTTCGTTATTGATAAGAACAACAATATCCGCTTTAAGAGCGTAGGCTTTGGCGGCAGCGCCGATGGCCTGGTGACTGAGCTTTCCGCCATGATCGAAATGGCAGGCTCCGGCGATGCAGGCACGCAGGGCAATGGTGCCAAAAAAGCTTTTTAAGTCTGAATGCTTGCTTGAGCAAGGCACTGTTTTGAATGGCATCATGCTTTTCAAAACAGTGCTTTTTTATGGAGTATACCCTAAAATAGGGACCTGGCTATGCGTTCGA
>DASTPZ010000112.1:0-15742 GCA_035761965.1 Flavisolibacter sp.
ACACCGATCCCCTACGACTATTATTTTGGCCTGGCGGGTATCAAGTTCACAGCCCGCGAGGAGCGGCAGGTGATGTCGCTTGGTGGGTTCATGCCCGGTGTGAACGCAAAGGGACAGATCTTCATACAGCCCCAAACCAAGTTCAATGCTTTCGGCAACAAGATAGGATACAAGGGTGGCGACGAAATCTATGCTTTTAACGGACAGGCGATAAGCCAGCAGAATTTCGGACAGGTAGTGGAAGGCATTAAAAAATCTATGAAGGTAGGCGATCCGCTTACAGTAAAGGTGGGAAGAGCCAATGGTTCCGGCGGCATCGATACGGTGACCCTCAAGGCAACTGTAGAGATGGTAACAGAGGTCGATATCAATAAGCTCAGCATCATGCCGAATCCAACAGCCCAGCAAAAGCTGGTGCAGAAGGCCTGGCTCACGGCCTCAGGCAAGGAAAATACAGAAATGCCGCCTGCCGATCCTGCCGATGTAGCAAGCGTGGATGCGATCGTGAGCGCTTTGTATGATGTGATCTCGGGACCTCCCGGGCCCCGTAACTGGAGCCGCTTCAACAGCCTGTTTACGCCCGAGGCTGTGATGGGTGCCACAGTAACCAACCCCGCCGGCAAAAGCGAGCTGCATAGCTTTACGCCTTCCGACTATGCGAAAATGAATACGCCGACCTTTATGCAAACCGCCTTCTTCGAGGAAGAGTTAGGCCGTACCGTATCGCAATACGGAAATGTAGCCAGCGTGGCTTCGGCTTACCAGTTCAGGTTTGCTCCGGGTGGCCCGATCGTACAGCGCGGTGTGAATTATTTCACCCTGGTCAAATCCGAAGGGAGGTGGTATGTGGCCAACCTCACCTGGCAGGATGAAACACCGGGCAACCCCATACCGGCGGCGCTCCTGAAAAAATAGGCTTGCCTGTTTTCCCGGAAGGCCAGGCATTTTATACATGACAACCTTCCGGGAGAAGCCGAGCCTTTCCTATGCCGGATATAAGACGAAGTTTTCAGACCGGCTGCATAAATAAAAAGAAGATTATGAAAAGAATCCTTTTGCTCGGGGCGGTTTCTCTTTTTTCGTCCTTTGCTCATTTTGAAAAGATCAGCTTCAGGGATGTAACGGCAACCAACCTGCCCGTAGCCGACCTGGGCTCGAATACCATGGATATTGAGCTGGCAGATGTGGATGGTGACTCGGATATGGACATCATCCTTGCCATGGAGTTCCGGCCCAATGTTTTGCTGATCAACCAGGGCGGCGGCAGGTTTGCCAATGAGTCCGCGGCAAGGCTGCCCCAGGTGGCGCACGACAGCGAGGATATCGGCGTGGGAGATTTTGACAAGGATGGCGATACCGATATCGTTTTTGTGAGCGAGGATGATAAGATACACGAATATTATATCAATACCGGGAAAGGAAGCTTTGAGGACAGAAGCAATGCCTTTCCTGTTACCAGCATCTGCAATGCAGTGGATGCAGGCGACTACGACAGGGATGGCGACCTCGATCTTGTTCTCGGCAATGACGGGCAGGAGATCTACCTGGCGAACGATGGCAAAGGCAATTTTACCGACCAAACCCGCGACAGGCTGCCCATAGACTATTCGGTTACGCAGGATGTTCAATCCGCCGACCTGGACCTTGATGGCGACCTGGATCTTTTTATCGGGAACGAGAATGGTAACCGGATCTATATAAACGACGGCAGCGGCAGGTTCACAGATGAAACATCCACAAGATTCCCCAGGGGAAACGAAGAAACGAGGAAGGTAGATCTTGCCGATATAGATGGAGACGGGGATCTTGATGCTTTTCTTTCGAATGTTGATTTTGGAAGGGGAAGGGATAAGAAGAACCGGCTGCTGGTCAATACCGGCAAGGGTGTATTCGTGGATGAGACAAACAAACAGTTTCCTGTAACCAATGATATGCATACCGGGGACGTACATTTTGCCGACCTGGATGGCGATAAGGACCTTGACCTTGTGATCGCGAATTTATTTGGTGGTTATGCGCAGATTGCCCTGAACGATGGGAAGGGAAAGT
Organism: Flavisolibacter sp.; assembly: GCA_035761965.1. Classification (GTDB taxonomy): domain Bacteria; phylum Bacteroidota; class Bacteroidia; order Chitinophagales; family Chitinophagaceae; genus Flavisolibacter. The sequence continues at coordinate 2,050 of DASTPZ010000112.1, forward strand.
TTACCGAAGTCTCAGATGAAGTGTTTCCTCAAAAGGTCACCGGCGAAGCCATAAGTGTGGAAGTGGCAGATCTCAATGGGGATGGGAAGCCGGATATTTATTTTGGTATGTTTCGCGCTACCGATATGCTTTTACTGAAAAATTGATAAGAAACAGCCAGCGGTTTAGTCCAAATAGCGAATATCCTTTGCACGGCCGGCCCTGTCTGCCACGGCCGCGTGTTGTTTTGATCAATTCTCTTAGACCAGGCCAGCGTGCCTGGTTTAAGCTTTTCAGTCTTTTTTAGGCCTTGCCTCTTTGGCGCAGCTTCGCTTGCAGACCTGCTGCTGCTGAACAGGGTGCCACAGGAAGCCCGCTTGTTGTAAAAAATAAAAGCCGCCTCCTTAACGGGGCGGCCTCTTTTTCATGAATGCCTGTGATTATTGGCCTTTACCGTATTTCCTTGCTTCAAAGCTCACCTTGTCGCCTTCGTAAGTAACGATGTAAAGATTGTCGTAGGCATTGTCCGGCAGGTCGGATATTTTCGCTTCTCCCGCGAGGGCATTGACGATGTCGTCGACGGTATTGCTATGGCCTACGATCAGGGCCGATTTTTTGGCCGATCTTAATTTTTCAACAAATGCGGCATCGGGGAAGGGTCCATAGTTCTCTATCGAAACCTTTAAGGCTTCACTCAGCGGCCCGGCGGTCGACATCGCACGCTGGGTTGGTGTGGCATAGATGACCTGTACTTTTTTATCGAGTAACAGATCTCGCAGGGCCTGGGCTCGTTCGCCTCCTTCGGCGCTTAAAGGCGGGTCTGTAGGCTGGGTGGTGGAACTGCCTTTTTCTGCATGACGCACAATATAAAAACTGTAGGAATCAGGTTTTTTTCCTGTAAAGGAAAGGAAGGGCGCTACTAAACAGGCCAGGAGCAGTAGGATAAATGTTTTCATGTGATTTGTTGTTTAAGCAAGGTTACCGATTCCCTGCCTGAATTTTTCACCGGGGGAAAAATTAGCAGGATTTCACAAGCGAAGGTATCTGGGCCCTGCCGGAGAAACCAGGCATCGCCATTAATTTAGCAGCTTTTAACAAAGCGCAGCCTCATAAGAAGGCTACCTTGCGTTTCCAAAACATTGTATATGGGTTTTGTCAGAACAGCCATCATTTATACGTTTATCATGATGATCGCCCTGCAGCCGGTTTTTGCACAGGACTGGCAAAAGCAGGAGAGCGCGCCCGCTTTTCGCGGAAAGCAGGACGATATTCATTTTATCAGCCCTGATATGGGCTGGTATGTGAACGGCGCAGGCAAGATATTCAGGACCCGCGATGGGGGTGCCAACTGGGAGATGGTATTTGAAAAGCCAGGCACTTTTTTTCGCTGCGTTGGTTTTCTCGATTCACTTGTTGGCTTTGCCGGAAATATCGGTACCGATTATTTCCCGAATGTAAAGGACACGGTGCCTTTGTATAAAACGGTTGATGGTGGGCGTACCTGGAAACCTGTGGCTTACAGCGGTCCGGTAGTAAAGGGACTTTGCGCGATCGAGATCATCAAGATCCCTTATATCAACCACGGCGTACTCGCTTATAAGCATAAGATCATCGCTGGTGGAAGGGTGGGCAATCCCGCTTTTTTGCTGGTGTCCTCGGATGATGGCGAAAGCTTCCGGTCCGTTGACATGAATGCTCAATGTGCTTTTATCCTCGACGTGAAATTTACGAGCGAAAGGGTTGGCTATATCGCTGCCGGTTCGCATAAGGACGTGGCCAAATCCAATGCCCTCATCCTGCAAACAAAAGATGGCGGGGCCACCTGGAAGAAGGTATACCAGTCCAACAGGCCTTATGAGATTACCTGGAAAGCAAGCTTTCCTTCGGAAAAAGTAGGGTATGTAACCTTGCAGGCCTACAACCCGGATACAACGGTGCGCAAGCGCTTTGTGCTCAAGACCACGAACGGCGGGAAGAAATGGAAAGAGATCCTGCTGGTGGAAGATCATAGCATACGTGAATTTGGGATAGGTTTTATAAGCCCGCTGAAAGGATGGGTAGGCACCAATAAAACCGGTTATGAAACAACAGACGGCGGAAAGACCTGGACAAAAAAAGATATGGGAGCGGCCGTCAACAAAATACGGGTGATCTCCACACCTGATGGGTTTGTTTGTTATGCCATAGGTTCTCATGTTTATAGATGGCAGGGCAGTGCCGATGCGGCCAGATAAATTGTTTTCCTGTAGCCGCCTGGATAGGCCGGGACCTGCCCGGCAGGCAGCGGTTTGATACCGGGGTACAGGCGAATGGGAGAATTGTGCTGGTCTTATGAATCCTCGAAGGTAATCGTGTTCGGCAAAGCAGGATGCCTTTGCCATGAAGAGAGCATGTCGCACCCGGCAGGTGAACTCAGGCTACCTGGTTCTGCATAAGCTTGGGAGATTTCCCAAACTTCTTTTTAAAGGCCCTGCTGAAGGTGAAAATGTCGGTGAACCCGCAAAGTATGGCGATCTCCGAAACAGGATAGGCCTTCAGCTCATTGAGCTGGTAGGCATGCTGCAGGCGCCGGTCGAGCAGGTATTGATAAGGCGATACCGAGTAAACCTGCTTAAAGGTTCTCATGAAATGAAAAGGCGAGAGATTGGCCGCATTCGCTATCCCATCGATCGTTAGTTCCTGTGTCAGGTTATCGTTCATGTAATTGCGTCCCGCTTCTATCCGGCGGTAGAGCTCTTTTTGCACAGACGGCTTTTTGGCAGCGATGTTTCTTATTCTGCCCGTCACTACCCTTTGAGAGCAAACCAGCTGCTCGATAAGCCCGTACAGATGGTCGTTGTTGAACGTTTTGAGCCTGCCTCCATTTTGGGCCACCTGGTGGCCAATGGCGGCTAAGGATTGTCCAAAGGCGCATTCATTGTCGCGGTACAATCCCTCGGTGATCTCGAACCCGGTATCCAGTTCTGTAAATACATTGTCGAGGCATTTGGATGAGCCGCCATTGGAAAGAGTAAATACCACGTCACGGATAATTTCCCGGTCAATAAAAAAGCAAATGCCCTCGTTCAGCTGCTTTGAGCTGAGATGAGTAGTGTAGGTAGAACCCTGTTCCAAAAGCAGGAAACGCCTGGGAGAAATCGTATAGATCGAATGATCAAGCTGGTAGTTCTCTTCCCCATTGATCACATACTTGATGCAGATCTTGGAAGCGGTACGTGGCTCCCGATCGAACTCATATAGCTGCGAAGTCAGGATCTCGCTTTTATGCAATCTCGCTCCTGAATCAATTATACCTCTTATCATGCTGGATTCCTCACTCAGGGCAAAATATCATTTTCCCAAAAAATGAAGGTTAAATTTTGATAAGTGGCCGAACCCAGCCGCTCACCGGCCACGGCATGGCTGCAGGGTCCTGCATGCCAGGCTGGTCGTATCCCGCAGCCGGTCAAGGGAAATACTATCCCAGCCAGACAAGACAAACCGGACCCAAATTCGTGCAGGTAAAGAAGATAAGCTGTCAGTAATACTTGCCCAGGTTCACTCTGAACTTCAGTTCCCTGTCTTTTCTTTTTACCATGAGCTCCACCGGCTCGGTTTTGTTCAGCAGGGTCCTGGCCAGTTCTGCATTCGTAACCGGCATGCCGTCGACAGCGGTCAGAACATCATCGATTTTGAGGCCGGCCAACGCTCCGGGCGAGCCGGGACTCAGGTGCTTGATCCGTGTTTTTCCATCTGTCCCCGTGAGCTGTATGCCGGAGTACGACCGGGGGAATGAAACCTGTGCAGAGCCATTAGGCTTTAGATAGATCTCGTTCCTGCCATAGTTGAAAATGAGATTATGCCGGCTGATGTATTCCATTCCAAGAATGCCGTCTGCCTGCAAAAGCAGCGGGGTGCTGCCATTTATGTCGTAAGCGATCGGGAATTCTTTCCAGGCATGGTCGTAAAGGGAGAGACTTTCAAGATAAGTTCTTGTGATCATGGGGCCCCCGATGCCTTTGAGCGATTCTTCGTGGAAAGGTCTTTTGGTCAACTGCGGTTGCAGGGTTTTATATTGCTTCTGGCTTAAAAGAATGGCGATGGGGGCCGAACCGCAGTCAAAGAGCAGCTCTGCCTTCGTGGTTTCTCCGCCTATCCGGAGCGTTGTTTCGATCACCGGTACGCTGCCGATCATGCGTTTGACGGCAACCGTCTGCCAACCACCAGGAACGGCATAGTCTTTACTTGAGAAGAGCTTCAGTATTTTACTGTCGAAGTCCACTTCAACTACAAAGTTTTTCATCAGGTCCGCTCCAATGATCCCGTCATATGGAAAATTCATCTGGGAGGCAGAAAAATCATGTATTGAAAAAGAAACCTGGTCGAGCCATAACGAATCGTCGAAATAAATGCGGTTATTTTTGGAAATGCCGCTGGTAGATGTACCGCCACCTCCCTCGAGCTTTACGCTGCTGTTTTCAGGGGTCAGTCCCAGCTTTTCCGCCGCCTTTTTCGTAAGCATGGGCAAGCTGGCCCCTGAATCGAAAAGAAGCTCCAGCCAGTCTTTGGAACCGTTTACCCTCACCCGGATCACCGCCTGGTTGTTTTTCCAGGCAAAGGGGAGGCTGGCCAGCAATCCTTTCTGCTCACCCGGCATATTGGCCTTTGACTCCTCGATCACGTTCAGCTGGGCAGGGAACCGTACATCGCGAAGAAAGGAGATGCCGGTGATCTTTTTTGCCTTATCGGTTTCAACAAAAAAGTTCTGCCGGCCGCCCGATGGATTTTTTGCGTCGAACAACAGCTTGAACCCGCCAAGGGAGCTTTCAGCCCTCCTGTATTGCACATCTGTAAGGGACAGTTGCTCCTTGAAATAGTTTGTAAGGGCAGACTCGACAAAGCCACCTGCCGCCATTTCCCCATTCGATTGTCTTATGGCGAAGTAAGGATTCATATCGGCCTTCAGTATCCCGAAATCCTTTTTCTGCACACTCGAGATGAATGTAGCCGCAAGACGTTTCAGGCTCGCCTCTTCTCTTTTTTCTTCGAGCAGCTGTTCAACCCGGTACTTAAGAACCCTGAGCAGGAATTTATCCCCCTGCATATATCCTTCGGTAGCAAACCTGACTGCCCCGGTGTGGTCTACCAGCACATGCGAGGGGTAGGATTGCACCTTGTATTGATCGATAAGCGCTTTCTGTCCGGGCAATATTCGGTAGGAGAAGGAATGGGAGGCCATGAATTTCGCGGCCTCGGCTTTATCGTCAAAGGTCGGGGCGAGAAAGACCACGTTAGGGTTGTTCTTGAAATGCCCTACCAATTCGTTGAGCTCAGGCATTTCCTGTATGCAGGGTTTGCACGCGGTGAACCAAAAGGCCAGAACGACAATTTTGCCCTTCAGGCTCTCCGGGCTTATCGTTTTGCCATCGAGGGAAGTGGCGCGTATTGAAGGTGCTTTTGATTTGCCCAGGCGCTGCATCAGCTCTCCGATGCCGGTAAAGCTGGCATATCCTTCGGATTTGCTGGTTTCCGCGTCTGCCGACTTCTTCTTGAGCAAAAATTCATTTGGCTTGTTTTCTACCGGAACCACAGCGTACTGCTTGGTCTTCATCAGGTCCATCAGTTCAGTGAGCCCGTAGGTCTTACCAGTTGAATCTTTGATGATGGATTCGGCATTTACCACCAGCTGCTGGGCAGCTGCCGGCTGAAGGAAAAGGAACAGGCAAATGCAAGCGGTTAGAAGCTTCATGGTCTTTTTACCAATATTACTAGCAGGAGTGTTCCAGGGTTTATCAAAACCTGCTAATTTATATCCGCGGCTGGAACCAAAGGGCTATAGAAGGCTGCAGGGCTTTCTTAAAATAAGCGTCCGCATTTTTTTTTAAGACAGGTGTGCACGCAGGTGATGGCTTCAGCATAGTTCAGGCAAACACGGCATGGACAGGATGAAAAAATAAGGAACCGTGCACGGGCTGATTATTTCAAATCGCTTAAGAGGAAATTTTATAACAGGGGAAAGAGCGGGGCTTTTGATAAGCGCTTTCTTATCTTAGAACAGACTTAATTTTTAAACATGGGTATCGCCGGTTATTTTTTATGTATCATCAGCCTCGAAAACCGTATGAATGTTATGCCAACCGTCATCAGGCTGGCAGGGCCGGTGCATTCCATCATGAGCGGAGGAGTGCAGGAGAATTATTTCGACCTGATGTTCGTAAAAGCCGTTGAGAAAACGGAAGCCGGCATTCAAGCCTTGCAAAACAACCCAGACTTTCGCGAGGTCATAGCCTTTGCCGTTGTCGATCCTCCCGGACGGGGAGAGGTCATGGCATTGCGAAAGCTCTTCGAAAGGCTCGATTGGGATACTGATGAAACAGAGGACGAGGAAGTCCTGGCTTTTATCAGAAGCAAGCTTGCGGGCCGGTACACGCTCATTCTGGAAGACGAACCTCAATTGCAAGGTTTTGCTCCGGACCTGCTTCGCATCAGGAGCACACAAGAGCTTGTCGAACCGGATGTATTTCATTCTATGGAGCCTTATTTCGTCTATGATTGGCCGGAAAGTAATGAAGTCACCGTGGTAACTGAAACGGTAGAACTAACGGATGATGATGAGAGTATAGTGGAGGTGGGCGGTCAGCCCATTGAAAAGGAAGAGCAACCATCGCTGCCTGCCAAGTTTGAAAGAATGACCGATGACGAACTGAGGCAGATGATAAACACTCGAGGCACGCGGATGTTAAAGCACGCTGGATTCGATATCGAGCGCGGGCCAGGGCAATTAACGATCATCATAAAAATGGACGGCGCCGAATGGAGAATGGTATTCAAATCAGCCGGTGATAATAAATGAGCTGATAATCATCGTTCTTGTCTGGCAGTTCTACCTGGCGGACAATGCCTTTCCGGCAATATCTTCATCATCGACGAATCTCCAAAGATTTCCCGGCTATGTCGACGAACAGCTGTCTGCCGCTTCAGGCTAACTGCCGCTGCGGCTTTTTACTAAAGGGTACAAGACAAAGGATAGCAAAGCACAACAATCCAAATGCAAGCCGGTAGTGAAAATTATCAATGGCTGTTAGTTGCGCATTCTGAAGTCTTGTCATCTCGCTGTCCGATATGTTCTCCATGTTCAAGCTATTGATGAATTCATTGATCGGCAGCTGGCTGCTTACTGCCAGAACCAGGTCCGCGATCATGAAGCCAAAGGAGAGAAGGAGCAAAAGAAAACGCCGGCTCTTCCAATCCTTCAGGTTGACCAGGATGTTGATGATGAACACCACCAGCATCAATGGTCCTACAATTTTCATACGCTCGTGCATAAAGCTGCCGTCTACTATTTTCCAGTATTTCGCATACTCGATGGGTGATAGCTTTGTTTCGACAGGGCACATTTCATGAAAGAAGAGCATGCCTGCGAAGAGGCCGATAAGGACAAGAAGGAGGTGTAGCAGTACATCTTTGGTCTTGGAGAAAACTGATGGCATGAGTTGATGATTTAAAATTGAATAATAAATGATGAAGGGATTCAGTATATGAGTTTGGGTTCGGGCTTTTGCAACGCGGCGCAGATGCGGTCGGTTATGTATTGAGCATCTTCCCTTATGCCAAAAAGAAGGTTTGACTTTCTTGTCCTGAGCCAGTGAAGACCCAGGAAATAAAGCCCTTCGACCGTGGAAGCGCCTTTGTTGTGTATGATGTTGCCGGCTGCATCGAACAGGGGCAGGCTGGTATAATCAAAATTGCCCCGGAAGCCGGTTGCCCAAATGATGGTATTGATGTTCTTCTCTTTCAGGTCAAGAAAAAGTTCGGAGTTTGCCATTTCTCTACCTGCGACAGGCTCATCGTCCGGGTCAGGCCCGGCAGGCGGCACATCCAGTCCTGCTTTTGCAATAAATGCATCGATCATCCCTTTTACCTTGCCTGAGAAGGCATCGCCAAAAGCCATATGGTCAGCGGCATTGTTTTCGAAGCTCACCGAGTGACCGGCAGCTGCCTGCATTCTTCCTAACAGCCGTACACCTTTCCTGGCGAGGGCTTGAAGGCTTAGCGTTTTCTTTCCTGCGTCTGTGCCTTTGAGCAGGGGTGGAGGTATGTGAAGCATGGAGGGTTCGGGAACTGCTTCGGCCGGAGTGTCAAAGAAGCCTGTGAGGATTAGCCAGTCCATGATATCTTTTCCGCGGTACCGGCGGGGGCAGCGCGGTACGCGGCTGGTTGAGAGATATACTTTTCTGCCTTCGGCGGCGAGGTCTTCCGCTATCTGGCAACCGGATTGTCCGCTTCCCACGATGAGCACAGCGCCTGCGGGAAGCGCCGATGGATGGCGGTATTCACTGCTGTGGAGCTGTAACAGCCCTGCGGCAACCTGGGTGGTAAAGGCAGGCAGCTTTTTTTCAGATTGCGCACCCGAAGCCACGATCACGGCCCTGGAAAAAAAAGATTGACGCGAGCCTGCAGCATCCACTTCGGCCGCGAACAAACCGGATCGTGCATCTTTGTCAAGAGAGACCAGCCTGGCATGTTCCCTGACCGGGAGGTCATGGCTGGCTGCAAAATGCCGCATCGCTCCGGCTAACGCAGTTGCTGAGCCAAATCTTTCCTGTGCTGCGGGCGGGAGTTCGTCACCCGGCAGGGTATTGAGCTTATTGGCCGTGTTCATACGAAAGCTGTTCCAGCGCTGCGAAAGCCAGGACTCACCGATGCGTCCTTTTTCGATCACCAAATGGCTCAGGTTTAGCTGCTTCAGATAGTAGCTCGCGCTCAGGCCAGCCTGGCCGGCGCCTATAACAGTAACATCAAAGTCCTTCGTCATAAAAATCATTTTTTTGATGAGGTCATTACATTGACCAGTTTTTTTTCGAAACCTGCATGGCTTAACAGGTTCAACATGCAGTGTGCAACATCTGCTCTCGATATGCGCGGGGCCAGGCGGTTTGAGCGTAAGCCTTCACCTGTTTTGTACCTGCCGGTAAGTGCGCCCCTGGTAAGTATTGGAGCCCGTACAATGGTCCATTGGAGCGGCGAGTCAAGGATCATTTTTTCCCGTCTTTCATGGCCGCTGATCTCATGGCGTAAAACTGTGGGTGCAAGGGCCCTGATCAGCCAACCCGCTTGCGGTCTGGCCGCCTTTACGCCCATCGTGGAAAGGTAGATGAGGCGTTCAACCCGCTTTTCGCCCATGGCATCGATGATGTATCCGAGCCCGTTTACAATGATAGGATCGAACCTTGATAGCTGGTTTGCTCCAAGTGCCGATAGTACTGCATCTTGTCCGGCAACCGCCTTGTACACTTTTTCTGCATGGCCTACATCGCCTTCTGCCAGGATCAGGTTTTTATGGCGCAGCGGCAGCTTGCGGATATTGCGAACAAAGGCTGTAACCTCGTGTCCGCCCGCCAGGGCTTGCTTTACCAACTGTATTCCCGTGGCGCCGGAAGCGCCGAAGACCAATAGCTTCATCTCGTTGTTTATTGAAAGAGCTGGTACATCGCTAAAAGTTCGCTCGCGAGGCAATTTTATTTTGTGGCGGCATGAACAAAAACCTTTGAGGCCATCGCTCCCTTGCGGTAAACTACCAGCACGGAGCGTTGGGGACAATGATGCGGGTGGGCGGAGGAGTTAAAGTGGATGGATTCGATGATGGATATGGAGCCGCTGCTGGAAATGTTCACCGGCCTGAGCCAGCTCCCGGCGCTGCGATCTGATTCTATCATTTGTTCGAAAACCTTGCCGCCCCTTTGCCGTGAACCTGAGGGGAAAACAACATCAGCTTCCTCTATATGGGATGTGAATACAGATTTGCAGCCATCATTCGCATGCATGCCGCCATAAGAACCTGCATAATACGCATTCCATTCTTCGTTGGCCTTTTCCTGCTTACCTGCAAAAGCTTCCGTTTGCCATTGATCTCGCAGCATCTTCTTAGCCTGGTTAAGTCGGCTCCTGACCGTGCCTATGGGGATATGAAGTATCGCTGCGATTTCTTCATAAGTGTGGAAGCCCGAAAAATAGCGGAGAAGGATGGTGCTGTTGAGCACATCGGGCAGGGAAGCCATGAAGCCGGTCAGCCGCTGCTGGCGCCATAGCTTTTCAGCGGTGAGTCCTGTTTCATCGATCCATTGCTGGCGGCCGTTTGGAGCAATATTTTCCAGCGAAAGAACGAGCCGTTTTTTTGCAAGAGAGCGATAGGCATGACGGACCAGAATCTGCTTTAGCCAGGCGCCAAATTTATCCTGGTCAGCCAATTGGTCCAGCTTAAGATAACCGGTAATAAAGCTATCCTGAACAAGGTCGGCTGCCGCATCCGTATCGCGGCACATGCGTAGTGCAACGGCGAACATGGCCGGGTAGAATGTGTGATATAGCGCCTTCCAGCTTTCTTCATCGCCTGCTTTTGCGGCGGAGATCCTTTCACTTATAGCGTCGTGTGGTTTTATGATCTGCATAGGCCATCCCGGCTATTTGTTTTGTACAGTGAGCAAAATAGGCAGGATGAAAGAAATGCAAAATCCCCTAAACCGGTCAGGGCAGAAGGCGTTCTTGTATTAAGTGAACCTTTAGAATAACAACTGCTTTGTTGAAAAGACCTGTCTAGGTCAATGGTCCCTGGCAATGGAAGGATCAATATCGAAGTGTTTTACTTTCATTGGATATTTGATGCCATCGGAGGCTCATCAAAGCTGGTCCTTTGATAGAAATGCCTGCCTTATGCCAATGCCCAGTGCCCTATGTCCGCGTTGCAATACTTCGGCTTTGCCTGAATCGAGACAGAAGGCTTAAGCCTAATTATTCTCTTTATTTCGCACAGCATTTTTTACCAGGCCGGTATCTTCACTACCCCTGGGCTCGTTTAAGAAGAAACGATGGACGGCTCTATTTTTTCAGTTTGTACGACCTGGAATGCGATGTTTTTTTCATAAAGATGAGGGCGTCGAACTCTTCTAGCGGAACGACAGGAGAGAACTGGTCTTCCTGGCCGCGGAACCCTATACTGCGCATCTCGAGCTTTTTTCCCATCCAGGCGCCGTCCCTGTTTTCTTCATCCCCGCCAGGCAGCGGAAGAATATAGTTGCTTCCGGCTTCCTGCAGGTAGTACTCTAAGGTGCCCGCATAGGGAGCTTCGAGATTATAAGCTTTCCAGGAGGTTTTAGCCACGTCTACACTGGCGGTATAGGTGCCCTCGGAGGTGGCAAAGCCGATGTTGAAATAACGTTTTTTGAAATAACGGTTGAGCCAATAGCCCATCATGCCGCCAGCCCGGCTCACATGGCTGTTATGGGCCCAGATCAGCATTTTTGTGTCTGGATACTGCCGGTAATAGTCGATGATATTCTGTGCCATGCAGCTATCCCTGTAGTCTGAGGACATTTCCCAGTCCATATTGGGATAGTACTGAGCAAGGATGGCAAGGTTCAGCTGCATCCAGTTTAGCGTATCGGGCTGCGCCTTTTTGCCGTAATCCTGGAGCCGGGATTCAAAATGCGCCTGGATGTTTTCTGTAAGCTTTACCAGTGAATCCTTGATCAGGGGGCGTTGGCCACTTTCCCAGTTCTTGCTTAACCTGCCCGTCATTTTTGCAAGCTCTTCCACCTGTCCCGCCAGTGTCGGATCATTGTCCCTGCCAAAGCGCAAAAGATTTTGCCGGGCTACCCTTACCGATTGCATGTCCATACCGCGGAACTGGATCTTTTTATCATGTGTTTGATTGTAGGTTCGCATCCATTCAATGAGCGCCACCATCTCTTCGTTCTGCCAAACCGGGAAAAGCAGTTTTTTGACCAGTGAAACAGCGGTGTCCCTGCCATATAGCACATAATCGTTGATCAACCCTGCCTCCGGCAGCTCGTCTTCAAGCATCAGGGTGGTGAAGCCCTGCTGCTCGACCAGGTATTTCAAAAGGCGGAGCCGTAGCGTGAAAACCTCGCTGGTGCCGTGGGTAGGCTCGCCGAGCGCGATAATGGCCGGGTTGCCAGTTAGCTTATAAAGCGCATCGAGGTCGGTGTGCTGGCCCTGTGGCTCGATGGAGAGTAAGGGAATAGACCGCTTTTTGATCCAGGCAATCTCGGAAGCGCTGGGCAGCGGTGCTGGCTTTGCGATGTCTTTCAGCGGTCTATCATCGAGGTAGATAACGAGATCGTCGAACCAGGCCCTTGCCTTGTCATTGAGCAGGCCGCCGATGTAAAGCTCTCCATCGTTGGTGATAGGGGCTTCGACCTTAACATGCTGCCATCCTTCTATTTTTTTAGATGTATCAGGAAAGCCATAATAGATCTTCTGACCGGCCGATCCCAGCTTCTGGATCAGGAGGCAGGCATAGGCGGGGGTGTCGAGCTTTACCCAGGCTTCAAGACGAATGGTTTTTTTGCCGGCAAGCAGGGACGCAGGTAGGGGCTGGTAAAAAATTCCTGCATTCTCTTCGTTAGCCGAGCGGCCGGCATTACTGCCGTCGATCAACAATGCATAGGAGCCGCTGTGCTTCGTGGTTTTTTGCGGGCTTAACATATAACGGTTCTCATTGCTGTAGCTGTTCCAGTTGAGCAGCTTGCCATTTGATTTTTGCAATTCGAAGCTGCTATTGTAAGCGACCTGCGCAGAGGCAAAGCAGGTGGCGATCAGGCATAGCAGGAGACAAGGGAAACGCATAACCGGGATTATTTATTTAAAAATCAGCAATTATTGCCGAATCGACAACTATTTAGAAAGTTGCGGCGGGCAGGGCCAGCTCCAGCTCGAACAACCTGTCGGCAGGAGCCCTGTGCTTTTGCCGACAGGCTTGGTGCAGTACAAGTGAGTGACACAACCACAGCCCATCCTCAGCAATACAGCTGGCCAATACAATTTCCTGGCTGGATATGAAGATGAGCAACGCGGGTCCGTTCTCTTATCATGTTCCTGGATGATTTTTCCTTTGTCAATAAAATAAAGACCGGAAACTTCGAAATTTATTCGGGCCATAACGGAGTGATGTTTTGTTTTACTATTTTGTTCGCTGAAAACAAAAATTTGTCGGACTATCAACTATGCGCCTCATAAAAATATTTCTGCTCCTGTCTCTCCCGCTGCCTTCGTTTTGCCAGCAAAATTGTACAGGCGTTGTTGTGGACAAGCTTACAGGGAACAAGATACCTTATGCTACCATCGGTCTTGTAAAAGAGAATACCGGCGTGAATGCCGATGCCCAGGGTGCTTTCAGCATCCGGTCCTCCTGGTCCGGGGTGGACAGCTTCAGGATATCTTCGGTGGGATATGAAACGACAGTGCTGCCGGTTCATGGCTGGACAGATGGACAAGTTATCCGGCTTTTGCCAAAAGAGGGCATGTTGAAGGAAGTCATTGTTTCCGCCAACCGGCAGAAGAAGGTCTACGACCTCAACCGCTTCGGGCATTGCAGCTGGAACTGGTACCAGATCGGGCGTGAGACGATCTACCAGCTGGCCCAGCGTTTCGAGGCACCAGGCGACGGCATGCAGCTGCTGCAGCTGGAGCTGTGCAAAGACCGGTCGGAAAGCATTTTCCGCTTTCGCATTTATGATGTGGATTCGGTTAGCAAAGGTCCGGGGAAGGACCTGGCAGATACCATCATTGAGGTGAGCTCAGGGGAAACGCATGCAGAGATCAACCTGGAGCAGCATCACATCATCATTCCCGGTAAAAGCTTTTTTGTAGCGGTGGAATGGATCTTCATTCCCTACAACGAGGAATACCAGACAATAAAGAGCAATGGTGTAAAGCG
>DASTPZ010000113.1:0-16433 GCA_035761965.1 Flavisolibacter sp.
CAACGGATATTGATGTTAATATCAATGGTGATGGCGATGGCGGCAACTGGTATGCTTCCCCCTGGGTATGGGTAGTAGGTGCGGCCGTATTCATTCTTTTGCTGGTGGCACTTACGAGTGGGAGCCGCAGGACAAGCAGCGGTACAGGTGAAAAGGTAACGGTTACCAAGACTGTCAGAAGGGACAGGGACATAGCACCCGACCCGGATGCTATCTAAGGCATGACAGCCGGAGCACCAGCGCGCAAAGTCCGGTGCTTGCGGTTGAAATAAAACAGGCAGAAGCCAATACAGAGGATGCCTGCAAGGGAGCTGTAGATCACCATGCCCGTATAAAAGTTCAGCCAGTTCATTTCGATCTTCAATACGGTTTTGGTAAGCAGTACCGATACGCTGGCGAGATAGCCAAAAGCATCAGCAAGGTAGATGAGAAATCCTACGTTGCCTGCATAGCGGAAGGAGGCAAGCATCCTTTCAAAGAGGATGCTGTTGTAAGGAATATAGGTCATATAAAGACCAAGTCCAACGGTGGTCATCCATCCGAACATATCCGTTTTGCCCTGCAGGAAGAACCAGGTAACCAAACCAGACAGCACAAAGCCGGCAAGCATAATGAGCTGGGAAATCATAAAGGCCTTTTGGTTGTTGCGCACCAGCACCATGCCCGCTATCAGTACCAGTATGGTAATGGAGATGAGCGATTCTGTTTGTGCAAATACGCCGGCTTTGAAGCTGGCGCCAGAAGCCTTCCACATATCAGCCATAAAGCTGTCCCTTACTTCGCGCAGCACGGTAACGAATATGTAAACGATCACGAGCAGCACGACCCCGGGCAGAAAGGTTTTCAGGAATTGTCGCCGCTCGGCCGAAGCCATCGGCAGCCGTTGGGTGCGATGGGCAATATCCGCTTCATTGGGTGGAGGGATCTTTTCCAATAGGAAAACAAGCACGAGCAGGGGGAAGAAGAATATCAGCGCGGTTATAAATGGCATCCAGTACTCCGATACACCCCAGCCGCTCATTACCCATTGTGCTGTAGACTTTGCAAGACCAGGGCCAAAAATAAAACTGACGGCAAGTGCGGCGCCAATGAAATCTGTAGCACGGCGACCTTCTACATAAGAGAACAGCACTCCCCACAAAATACCAAGCGGGAATCCATTCAGGAAGAGCGTCCAGAAATTATATGGCGGTGGGATGATGGCGAACAGAAGCCAGGCCAGCCACGAGAAACCGATCAAGGCAAAGATCAGCCTTCCCCGGCCTATCCGTTTCATTTCCGAAACAAACCTTATCCCATAAAATTTACTGGCCATGTAACCGAGGAGCTGGCTAATCACCAATACATCCTTGTAATTCATACCGGCAAGCCTGTAACCGGAATACGGCGCTACATTAAATGCTTTTCTGAACGAGATTACACAGGCATAAGCAGCAAAACAAATAGCTGCGGTAAAAACTGCGGAAAGAAAGGTGGACCTTTGCCGGGGCAAGCTGCTCATCGCTTACAATTTAGTGTATAAAAGGCAGGGCCGACAGCCTGGCTGGAGAAAGATAGCAATAGCCAGGATTCAATAGTGGCTATTTTCCTATTCTCCTTCCCAACAGCAGCTTTACGATGCGCTGGTTGGAGCCATCTGTAAGACCAAAGAGCATCCCACCATTCACTTCCCACTTAGGATGGAAATAAAGGTCGATTATGGGTCCGAGCAGGTGTTCCTGCTGCTGCCAGGGAAGCATTTTCCGAAAACTTCCCAACGTGGTATAGTACTCGATGCCGGCCCCGAATACTTTCTTTATCGTATAAACAGTTTTGAATTGTGGCGCAATGCCGGCTCCTTTCTGGCTACCTGTCAGCACAAAATCGATGTTCGGGTTCAGGGAGAAATACCAGTTGCCGATGGTCTTGTCGAGGATAGGCCTGATCTCGCCCTGCCATACAAAGCTGCTGTCGCTATGCGGACGGAAAAATCCGAATTCCGCAGAAAGGCTGGCCCCAAGCAGCCAGTTCCAGTTGGCAGGCACGGTAACCCTTGGCCTGATCTGGTTGCCCAGGTATTGAAAGCTTCCGTCGGGAGCAAAAGCTGTGAAGGTGTAAAAACCGAGCTCGAAATTTTTGCCCAGCCCATGGGTGATCTCCAGTGTTTCGTTGGTCCACCTGGCCGATTTTGCATCGGCAAGTCCTTTGGGGCCCTTAAAGGTGTAATTGCTGTGCAGCTCAAATATGGTCCACTTATGCTGTATGGTAGGTGATGCATACACCTGGATCTCATTGTCGGCCTGGGCATACAGGATAGTGCTGCTTAGCAGGCAAAGGAGGAATACAAAACCTTTTCTCGATCGCATGGGCGCTAAGATCGGGGATTTAAGCATACAGCCCTCACAAGATCGCAGGCCTTTGGGGGCTTTGCCGGGTAAAACGGCATCAACAGGCATTTGAACAATTGGCAATCTTGGCCTGCAGCAGTTGCTGTTCCTGCCGGGAAGGAGTAAGCGCCAAAGCCTTCTGGTAATACCGCCTGGCTTTCGAATGATCATGAAGTTCGAAATACAGCTCTCCCAGGGTAGTATAATAAAGATGGTAGTTGTCCAGCCCTTTCAACTGCAGCAGCTCCTCCAATGCCGCTTGCCTGTCAATTGCATAAGCCTTGGCTATAGCCTTGTTCAGGTATACCACAGGACCGGGCTGCATCTCCTGCAGCTTATCGTACAAAAACAGGATAGCCTTCCAATCTGTCTTCTCAAAAGAAGGTGCTACCGCATGCATAGAGGCTATGGCCGCTTCGATATGGTAAGGAGTAAACTCAAATAGGGACATGGATGATTCGAGATAACCAAACCCTTTTTGCATTAAAGGCCTGTACCATTTGCTTCGATCCTGGTGCTTCAGCAATATGATATGGCCTTTATCATCAATCCTTGCTCTCAGCCGGGAAGCCTGAAAGCAAAAGAGCGCCATCAGGGCCTGTACGCGGGGCAGGTTCGTGACCGGTTGTCCTGTAAGCAGGTAACCCAGCCGCATGGCCTCATGACAAAGCTCTTCCCTGATCAGCTGGTCGGGATGAGAGGAATTATAGCCTTCGTTGAACAGCAGGTAAAGACAGCTCAGAACCGCATTCAGCCTGGCCGGCAGTTCGGCAACCGCCGGAAGCTCGAGCTCTATCCTTTCGCTTCTGATCTTTTCCTTTGCGCGGTAGATCCTCTTAGCAATTGTTTCTTCACTGGTAAGAAAGGACCTGGCTATTTCAGCGCTGCTGAGGCCGCAAAGGGTCTTTAGCGCAAAAGCAACCTGTGATTCGGGACTGATGGAGGGATGACAGCAGGCAAAGATCATCCGCAGCTGGCTGTCCTGGATCCCATCTTCCAGGAACAGCTGGTCCACGGTAGATGAGAGGGTGTATTCCGACTGAAGGAGATAACTGTATTTTGGGCTGATCTCCCTGAATTTCTTTTCGCGCCGCAGGTAATCGACGGCCTTGTTTCGTGCCACCCGGTAAAGCCAGGCTTGCGGGTTATCGGGCAGCCCTTTGAAGCGCCATGTGCTCATCGCCTGCAAAAGGGTATCCTGCACAATATCTTGGGCCGTCTCCAGGTTTTGAAGACCAAGCAGGCCCGATAGAACAGAGACCATCTTCCCCGACTCATGACGGAAAAGATGGTCAACCGTTTGATGAATATCCTCAGCAGGCATAGCTGCTGCAAATATCCTAGAAATCAAGCTTCATTACCTGTCTTACCTGCACACTTCCGCCAATCTCAAAATCCGGGCAATCGCCGGCAATAGACACCGCTTCTTCCATATCTTTTGCCTTAACGATGAAATAGCCGCCTACCACCTCCTTGCCTTCGGTATAAGGCCCATCGGTAACAGTTTTGCTTTTACCGCTTACCAGCTTTCCGCCGGGCATCAGGGGCTCGCCCGATTCGTATCTTCCTTCTTTGGAAAGCTTTTCCACCCAGGCCATCCATTTGCCCATATGGGCTTCCATAAATTCAGGGCTCCGGTCTTCACCCAGGCCACCATGAAAGATCATCATGAATTTTTCCATAACAGTTCTTTTTAGTTTTTGAAATAATTTTGATATTGACGAACGGGTTATTGCTTTCCGGACAGACCCGAAGATATTTTTTTTTAAAAAGAATCTGGGTGAGATCAGACAGCGATACCAGGAGGATATCTGATAGGAAAACAAAAACAGTTTCCTCATCATACCCCCAGTTATCCTTAACTTTAGAGGCCCGGCAAAATCCTGTTTATGGACCCTAATAATCTCACCAAAACATACACCAACGGAGAAGTGACCATTGTGTGGAAACCAGCAAGCTGCATACACTCCACCCTGTGCTGGAAGGAAGCCACGGGGCTGCCGTCCGTATTTGATCCGCGTGTTAGGCCCTGGATAAGACCCGAAGGCGCCTCAACAGAAAAGATCATCGAACAGGTAAATAAATGTCCAAGCGGAGCGCTCACGTTTTATTATAACGGGCAGGAGCCTGCACGCCAGGTAAGCACCGATACAAAGGTGGAAGTGGTAGCAAATGGTCCTTTGCTGGTCTATGGAAATATAAGTGTCAGGGACCAGCGCGGTGTGGAAAGCAAAAAATTCAAGGTAACTGCTTTTTGCCGCTGCGGGCTTTCGGCCAACAAACCTTATTGCGATGGATCCCATATCAATACCAAGCTCGATGAGTCGTAGAAACATCTGGTTGCTACCACAGCTCAGCAGGATAACTGTAACCGGTTAACCGCCTCCCCTGCTTTAGTCATATTTCAAGCACCCTGCAGCTACATGGTTCCCGCTGCTGCACTTACTGTTTACAATTCGTTCACGATGTCTTCATCTTGTGGTAACGATTTGGAAACACTGGCATCGCACTTTCGGGCCACAAAAATTGTGTATGAAAAATATTTTACAAATCGGTGGTCTTGGTCTGTTGACCGCCTCCCTGTTAGCCGTTCCTTCATGCAAGAAAGATGGTGACAATAATAATGGAAACGGAGTAGAGCTCAAAGCACATTCCATTACGCCTTCGCTGGTAAAAGCCATGCCTGGCGCAGAAAATCTTGAATTCCTTCCGCTCATCAGCAGCGAGGACAAGCTGAGCGGATCTCCTAACTTCATATACGGTGCCCAGCCCGACGGCGGCGGCCTGATCAAGGATCCCGCAAGCAACGGCTATATCATGCTCACCAACCACGAGATCCTTTTCTCTGTATCGAAAGTTTACCTCGATAATACATTCAAGCCGGTAAAGGGTGAATACGTAGTAGATCGCGAAGGCGGTGGAATGAGGCTTTGTTCAGCTACCATGGCTACGCCGGAAGAGCATGGCTTCGGACCCATGTTCCTTACGGCAGGCGAATCCAGCCAGGAAAGCATGGTTCACGGCATCAGCCCTTATGCTCTTGCCAGCGACCGCAAGCGCAACGACCGCACCCTGCCAGCACTTGGCAAGGCCAATATGGAAAATGCCGTTCCGCTTCCTAAAGACGCCTACCCTGGAAAAACAGTGGTGTTCATAGGAGAAGACCAGTCCTATTCCGCCTCTCACCAGAGTGCAGGACAGCTGCTGATGTACCTGAACAATATTGTTGGCGACCTCCAGACCGGCGAGCTCTATGCACTCAAGCGCAGCAACGGTGACCAGGTAGAAATGAACATGACCAGGGGTAATGTTTACGATGTTGAATTCACCAAGCTTCCGAACATCCGCACCAAAACAGGAGCTGAGATCAATACCATCGTTAATGGGCTTGGTGCTATCCGCTTCTCAAGAGTGGAGGATGTAGACTACCGCAAGGGCGGCGGTGCAAATGGTCGCGAGATCTATTTTGTAGCAACAGGCCAGGCCAATAATGGCGGCACCACACCAGAAACCGGCTACACTATGTGGGGCCGCATGTATAAGCTCGTGCTCAATGCCAACGATCCAACTAAAGGCAAGCTGGAAGTGGTGGCCGAAGGCGACAGCAACCCTGGTAATGACCTCATTAACCCAGATAACGTTTGCGCTACCGAGAACTACGTTTACATCCAGGAAGACGGAGACTCTTTCTACCCTGCCTCGCAGCATGATTCCTACATCTGGCAATACAACATCAGCAACAAGCAGTACAAGCCCTGGCTGACGATGAACCACAACCGCACAGATGCAACCTGGAATGCGAAGTTCAACCCGCTCAATGTAATGTTCAAGGGCAGCTGGGAGTATGGTGCAATGTATGATGTATCCGATATCATAGGTGTTCCTAACAGCTTTATCCTGAACATCCATCCGCATACCTGGAGAAGCCAAAGCTTCAAGGATGCCGACGGCAGCGGTCTTAACCTCGGTTCATCCGACCTTGCCGCCTCCGCCAGCTCTGTGCTCGAAGGAGGACAAACGCTGATCATCCGTGGTGTAAGCAAATAATTTTCTTAGTATTCTATCAGGGCCTCCTGCTAATGGCAGGAGGCTTATGTTTTACTTCCGTATATGAAAAAGTTCCTGATCCTTCTTTGCCTGGGCGTCACCGTGCTGGCAAGCCAGTTGCCTGGCTGCAGCCACAAACCTATTGAAGGCATAACGGCCGTTAAAAACCTTACAGCCCGGGATATTGACGGCTTTGTTGGCTATCTTTCCGACAGCCTGCTCCCGCTCGCCAAGGCAAAAGCACCGGCAGAAACCCTGCGCCCTTCTTTTTTAAGAGCCAGGATACTTTATAAACGCGCAGAATGGGCTCTTGAATATTTCATGCCCACAACCACCCGCTTTATCAACGGTCCGCCCCTGCCCGAAGTAGAGAATGAAGAGAACAAGATCAAGGACCCGGAAGGACTCCAGGTGATAGAAGCTGCTATTTATACCGAAGATGCCATCGATTATGAAAAGCTCCAGGTACAGATAAGGCTATTGCTTGCCAACGCAAAATATTGCGAACGATATTGGTCCGATCTAGAGTTGGACAGCACCCAGGTCTTTGATGCGGTAAAACTCCAGGTATTCCGGATCATAAGCCTCGGCATATCCGGCTTTGATGCGGCACTAGCCAAAAGCAGCCTGCCCGAAGCAGCCAGCAGCCTGTCGAGGCTCGAAGAGGTGCTGGGCGCCATGGGCGCGGAAGAAGCGGGGACGAAGCTCTTTCAGAACGCAGTTTATTACCTCAACTCATATACCGATTTCGACAATTTCGACCGGCTCCTGTTCATAAAGGAACATGCACAGCCTCTTTCAGCCGCTATTGTGGCCCACCAGGTAAAGCTCGGACTTCCTTTTATCAAAGATCTCCGCTTGCTGAAGCCTTCGGCAACCTCCCTGTTCGATAAGGATGCCTTCGATGTGAACGCCTATGTACAGGATAGCAGCTTTTATTTCACAGCAGCCAAATCGGCCCTGGGCAAGCGGCTGTTCTACGACCCGGTTCTTTCAAAAAACAACCAGCGCAGCTGCGCTTCCTGCCACCAGCCCGGCAAGGCCTTTTCCGATGGACTGCCCAAGAGCCAATCGCTTAGCGCCACAGACCTTAAACGTAATACGCCAACCCTGCTCAATGCTGCACTTCAGCCATGGCAGTTTTACGATATGCGCACTACCAACCTTGAGAACCAGGCAATGGATGTTATCTCTAACAAAGACGAAATGCATGGCAACCTCGAAGCCAGCCTTGGAGAGATCACAAAAAATGCCGACTATCTTTCACTTCTGCAAAAAGCGTTTCCCGGAAAAAAAGGCTTTACCGAATCGGATCTCCGGAACGCACTTGCTTCTTATGTACGCTCGCTGGGGCTGCTCAACAGTCGCTTCGACCGTTATATGCGCGGCGAAAATGCAGCCGACCTTACCGCCGAAGAGAAGAATGGCTTTAATCTCTTCATGGGAAAGGCCAAATGCGGAACCTGTCATTTTATGCCGCTGTTCAACGGAACCGTGCCCCCGGCTTTTATTAAAATGGAGTCGGAGGTCATTGGTGTTCCTTCTGCAGCGGACAAGGCTTCGATAGATGAAGACCCGGGCCGTTATGCTATTTACCGCCTGCAGCCCTATCTGCACGCCTTTAAGACGACCACTGTTCGCAATACAGCCATGACCGGCCCCTACATGCACAATGGCATATTTACCACACTGGATGAAGTGATCGAATTCTATAACAAGGGCGGAGGCGCAGGCATGGGACTAAACGTATCCAATCAAACCCTTCCTCCAGAACCGCTCAATCTTAACGCGGCGGAAAAAAATGCGCTGATTGCATTTCTCAGGACGCTGAACGACGAATTGCCCGAAGATGATGGGCCAGTCGCGGGGAAATAGAAGAAAAGATCTGCTAAAAGAGTTTTCTTATTCAGACCAGGTGCTTACAATTCGATAACATTACCTTCATGCTGTGTTCACAGTCGAATAGTTATTTCACAGTATGATCAGAAAACTCAGCCCTGAAAGAAAAAGACTATCAGACCTTTTTTTCGTGGTCTTTTTGGTCGTCGTCCTCATCTTCTGCTTTGTGAACATCAGCAAGGCCTTCGTTACACTCTCAAAAAGTTTTTAGACCTGTCGCAGCTATATACGGGTTGGGCTGGGTTGTATGTTTAACTGTTGAGCTCCAAGGGGCTAGAAAAAATGTTTTTCTTTCTTTTTACTGATGTTTTTCCCTTGGCTTGGCTTCTGCCAGAAGCTAGTTTTGTGTAGTTGATATATCAATCCGATAACCTTGTATACCCTTTGAGACTGGAATTAGCTGCACAACCTGGCTGTTGCTTAAAGGGAGGAAGTACGTTACTAATAACTTGGTAACATGCCTTACCCGATAGAGCTATATGCAACAGCAAACAATGGTAGGTTGGAAGGCGGGGGAGGGAGGGCCCCGCAGGGGGTAAATCTAGGCAGTTTTAGGCTCCAAAATACACACCCTCTCAGTACACCCTTTAACCGGTAAAAAGCTCATCCGCAGGCACTTTCCCATTCACCGCCTAAACACTCACAAATGATGTTTCCTCCATAGCCAAACTTTCTCTTTATATCCGCGTTTCTCTCGCAACTCGCATATACCCACCACATTTCTAACCATTACCTATTCGCACCTCCAGATTTTCTTAATCCGCCGGATTCGCAGGGGCTACTATCCATATTCAGCCGCCAGCGCAACATCATAAAGAGACCGGCAAGCACAAGCGGAAGTCCGCCTGCGATTGCCACCCTACTACTCGAACGCTGTTTTTACTTCTTCACTGGCTCCCGATAACGCATTGCTCCTCGCCGCGTTGCGGCTCGCCGTAATATTCCTGGGTACGAGAGAGGGAACAGGCATCGCCGCTGCAACGGGGTGCCTGGGCAAAAACTGCTCCCCGAGCAGTGAGGCAATAGTAGCAGCAAGCTGGTTCTGGTAGATCTTCTGTCTTTTCTTGATTTCACCCATGGGTTCAATTGCTTGCCCGATCAGCGCCAGCCAGATCTCCCCCGATCCTTTTGTAAAAACATTGTGCTTTGACCAGCGCGAGGGCTTGCTGCCTCTCCCATGATCGGTAGTGATGATAAAGGTCGTATTGTCTTTATAGAATGGATCGGTTTGCACATAATACCATAGCTCGGCGATCATGCGGTCAAAATTGCCAGCCTGCTGCAGATACATATCGTACTGCCCTTGATGGGCAAAATCGTCGGTCTGTCCAAAGCCAAGAAACACTACCCTCGGATGGTGCCGCTGGATATACTCCCTGGCAGCCATATAAGTAAGCAGATCGTGGCGCGTATTGGTCTTATGAAGAATGCTGTCTTGAACACGATTGATCAGCATGCTGCCCGTATCCCTTCCTTCCAGCTGCTGGTAGCCGCTATTGATGCGTATTCTGTTGGCTTCGGCATTCAGTATAAAGGGGAAAATATTCCACGAGCTGAATGCCGCCACCTTGCCCTGAAATTCAGGCTGCCTATTCAGGTGTTCCAATACGCTTGTATACCGGTTATAGGTAGGTGTATTGAAGACCGGAACCGGATCGGCATAGCCGGTAAGAAGCTCGCTATAGCCCGGATAGGATATCTTGTACAGGTTTTTTACATTCACCTTGTTGCTGAAATTCCTGTTGCCATACAGCTGTCCCTGGTCCGCAATGACCGTCCAAAAAAAAGGCATCAGCTTCTTCCGCCTTTCCACAGGGTCTGCATGCCAGAAGAACTGCCGGAGAAGGGCGGTATCCTTTACATAGGCAGGATCATTGATCAGGATTGAATCTGCACCACTGAAAACCTCCTGCCAGCGAAAACCATCGGTGGTGATGATGAAGACATTACCGGCTTCCTGCGCCCTGCTGCCCCTGGCCAGGAGCAGGCATATTAGAAAAACAATGGCCGTTTTCATCAGAAAGATTTATCAAAAAAACATGCCGCAGATCATTACATCGTTAATCCAGGGTTAAGCTTCCGTTATTTGCACCGGTAAGCATGCAACAAAAAAGCCAGCCCCGAGAACAGGACCGGCTAACTCAATTGCTTACGAGTTGGATTTGTTTGTTTGACTGCTAAGAGGAAGTCAAAGAACGTACAAAACCGTTATGGCACAATAAACACAGCCTTTCCATATCATTAAGGATTTGTGAACCCAATGTTACGTCGCCAATGCGCGCTGCCTGCCCGGGTGGCATGGAGCAAACAAAGGCTGCTGGGTTCCGGGGCTGCATCCGCTAATTGTGAATAGACATAACAAGTATCAGTGCAACAAAAAACAGCAGAAGGATGATGATCAGCAGAAGAAGCCTGGGATCCGGCTGTGCATATGGCTTTTTGCGCATAATGATCGTATTGATATGAAAGCCGAAGCCGAACTCCGGCGGCTGCATTTTATATCGTGTAATCAAAGGCAGGGTCGATATTGATATCATCCAGATAACGGTCCAGGTAGCCAAGCTGGTCAAAAGGCTTGAAATAGAGCGGGTCTCTCACCTCCTGGTCGAAGAACACTTCCACGTAAAAATTATAAAGTGCATAGAGGTGAACATCCAGCTTTTGGGTAGAACGCTTCATCAGGAACACGCCATCGAGCCAGAGCAGCTGCGCTTGCAGCGTTTCTTCCAGTAACTGGTATTCTTCACAGTCAAGCATAAAAAAACTTATGGTAAAGAAATAATGATCCTGCTGAAAAAGCGGCTTGCTGTCATGATCAAATCATTAAGCCATCATGAACAAAACATAGAATAAGGCCACCGGCGCTGAAAAGGGCCGATTTAATAATGAGTTAACCCCGTTCATCCGTTAACCGGACTATCTTGCACCCCAACAGATTTTCTCATGTGTATTTACCCCTGGCGTCTTTACGCTGGGGTTTTTCGTCTATACGTAAACGTGATAAGGCTGCTTTTCAAGGAATTGTTTATACCAGAACCCTGAATCCTTCACAATCCTTTTTTGAGTGGCATAATCCACGTATACAAGGCCAAACCGTTTCCTGTAACCTTCCGCCCATTCAAAATTGTCGGTGAAGCTCCATGCGAAATAGCCGGCTACATTCACACCTTCTTTCTTTGCCCTGAGGACCTGGGCCAGGTAAGCCTTAAAGAAATCAACCCTGTATGGGTCCTTTACATGGCCATTGTCCACAACATCGTCGAAGGCAGCACCATTTTCCGTAATAACAAGCTTTGGAATATTAGTATAAGCATGAAACTTCTTGAGTATCCTGTACATTCCTTCGGGACAGATCTCCCAATCCATAGCCGTATGCGGCACATTGCGCTTCGAAGCCTTCACAAGGCGGGCATTTACATAAGGCATCACGGCACTGTACCTTACCACCTCCCTTGTATAATTCTGCAGGCCGATGAAGTCCATATCAAAGGAAAGCAGCGCCTCATCGCCCGGGTGCATGTATTTTTCAAGCTGCTGCAGCACTTTGAGATCGTTCCATGGATAGCCCATTCCCAAAAGCGGCTCAATGAACAGGCGGTTGGTGATCACATCCACCTTATGGGCCGCCTCCACCGATAGCTTGTGGTCGTCCACAGGATCGACCGGGGAGCACGAAAAGCTTGTGCCGGCTTGCAGGTCCCCACGCAGCGACTTAATGATCTTTCCCCCGGTTGCCTGGCAAAGCGCGGCATGGTGAACAGCCGGAAGAAAATTGCCAAGGCCTTTCCTGCCTGGTGCGTGCAGGCCCAAGAAATAGCCGCCGCCGGTAAAGACAGTGGGCTCATTGAGCACGATCCAGTTAGGAACTCTGTCACTGAATTTTTTCACGCACAGCTCCACATAGTCGCTGAACCAGTGCACGATATCCCGGTTTGTCCAGCCTCCTTTCAATTCAAGGGTCTGCGGCAGATCCCAATGATACAAGGTTGCCCAGGGTGTGATTCCCTGCTCGAGGCAAAAATCGATCAGCCTGTCATAAAAATCGATACCCTTATCGTTGGGCCTTCCCGTACCATCTGGAAATATCCTCGACCAGGCTATCGAAAACCGGAAGTTCCTGATGTTGAGGTATTGCATCAGGATGATATCCTGGATGTAACGGTGATAAAAGCCACTTGCCACATTGCCATTGTGAAGACCATGCACTTTGCCAGGGATGGCGGTAAAAATATCCCATATAGACATGCCCTTCCCGTCCTCCAGGTAGGCACCCTCGGTTTGGTATGCGGAAGACGATACACCCCAGCTGAAATCCTCTCCAAAATCTCCTGAATGAAAATGCATATTATGAACCCAGTTGGTAAAATATTTTTTTTAGCAGCAGGTTTCTGAAGCTGCTGGCGGAATCAATAGCTTCACCGGGAGTCCTGGGCTCCAGCTTCCTGTTGAAATGCTTGTCAATGATCTCGTCAAGGATGTATTCCGTTTCATCTGGAAAGTCCATGGCTGTATGGGCATCGCCTTCCAGCCATTCCCTTACCCTGGCATACTGCTTAGGCTTGATGTTCTTAAGCACCGGCACGCCCAGCATCTTCAGCGCCGCTGCATTGCATTGCTGCTCATACTGGCCTTTCATTGGAATAACGATCAGCTTTTTCTTCAGGTAAAGCGCTTCGGCCGGGGTTTGAAATCCCGCGTTGCAGATCACGCCTTCGGCGCTTACCAGACTGTCGATAAAGGCTTCATGATCGACGGGCCTTATGCTTACTGCGCCTTGTTCGTAAGTATCCTTGCTGTGTTTGGAAAATACCTCCCACCTCGTACCGGGAAAGCAGGAAAGCAGATTCACTATTTTTTTATCGCTGTATGCCGGCAGGTAGACAGTATAATGTCCGTTATTCAGCGGCTTTCTCTCGCGGATCTCGCTCCGTATGATGGGTGTGAAAATATCCTTATCGTAGGGAATATAATGAAAGCCGTAGCGATGGCTCACCGGGGCGTAATGCTTTAATACAGCCTTTCCTATCAGGTCGCTTTTTTCCGGTCTTGGCGAGCGCTTGTTGACAACCGCTGCCTGGTGGCTAAAGCCGATGCAGGCCTTGTTCTTGAGGTAGCAGGCCCAGGCGCTGACAGGTTCAAAGTCGGAGAACACGAGGTCGTACTCCTCTACCGGCAGGGAACGGATCTCTTTGAACAGCTGCTTGATCCTGCTCTTTTTATAAGTTTCCAAATAGTCGATGCCGCCCTTCTTGCCAAAAATAAAGCTCATCCCATGGAGCTTGTACTTGATCTCATAGGGCAGGCCTACATCGACCTGGGTACCGCTGACGAGAATGTCCACTTCCGCTCTTTTTTTCAGGATCGGCAGCACTTCCCTGGCACAGGTAATATGGCCATTGCCTGTCCCTTGTATCGCATATAAAATCTTCATATAGCTTTAAGCAGGTCAAATTCCTTTACCATATCCTCGAACAGCTCGCTGGTTGTAGGCTCTTCCTCCTCGGTCTGTGCTTGCCCGGCATAGTCTTCTTCCTTGTATTGATAGAGCTCCCATTTCCCTTTATGGTACTCAAGTGCCGTCAGGTTCTCGATCCAATCTCCTGAATTGAGATAGGTGATGGAGCCGCGCGTACTGTCCACCGTTTTTATCTGCGGATGATGGATATGTCCGCATACCACATAATCGTAGCGATTATCGATACCTATCTCCGCTGCGGTTTGCTCAAAATCGTTAATATAGGAAACGGCCTTCTTCACGCTGTTCTTGATCTTTTTGCTGAGCGATATCTTTCCTTTTTTGCAGATCCGCTCGGAAATGAAATTGACGAAGCTGTTCAAAAGGATAAGAGTATCATAGCCGATGGCACCCAGCTTGGCCAGCCACTTCGAATGGCGCATGGTAACATCGAACACGTCGCCATGAAAGATCCAGGCCTTCTCACCCTGCTCCAGGTCCAGTAACAGCTTGTTGACGATCTGGAAAGAACCCATCTTGAAGCCTGCAAACTTTCGGAGCAGCTCATCGTGGTTACCAGTGATATAATAGACGCGTACGCCTTTTGAGACCAGTCCGGTCAGGTGCTTTACCACCTTCATATGGCTTTTAGGCCAGTACCGCTTGCTGAATTGCCAGATGTCTACAAAATCGCCGTTAAGTATCAGCGTTTTAGGCTTGATGCTTTTTAGATAACGAAGCAATTCCTTGGCACGGCAACCATATGTGCCGAGGTGAACATCGGAAATAACCACCATGTCCACCTTACGCGGTTTCTGATCTTTCATGGTAATAAGATTGGGCTCGTAAGGAAGGGCTGTACTGCTGGTGTTTAACGGGTTCACGGATCATAAAATAAAATCATGAACATCAACGCAGTGTTAAGGCTGTATTACGGAATTATTAAATGGATGCAGCACGTTGATATTCATTCGCAAGCGATCAGTCCCGATGCTAAGGGCTGGTTAGCAGTCACACAACGATGCTGCCGACACCGGCTTCCCGGCTGAAAACACATTTCTGCCGCTGCTATCAGTCATATTATCTTATTGTTAATTTTCGTATCTTCATAGAAGCCGGGTTGTGAAAAAAGGGATTTACATATTGATCGCCTGCTGGGCACTGGCCCAATCTCCACTCCCCTGCTTTTCGCAGGAAAGAGAGGCAGCTTTTGAATTTTATGGCGACACCATCCGCTTTCCACTGAATATGGCTGGAAGCCTGCCCCTGGAGCAATCTTTTACAGCGACGGATATCATCGGTTTCATAAAAAATATGGAAGCAGCCGGTTACGAGTCGCTGGTTCGCTCACTCTTGCAATACAAACAGGAAAGACAGGCCGACGACTGGCTTTACTACCAGCTCATCCGTAAAGCAGCCCAGTTCTTCAGTCCTAAAGGCGAGAATTATATCCGATACACTCTCTACAAATGGTATCTCCTCACACGATCGGGTTATGATGCCTTGCTCACCATGTCTGGCAACAAGCTTTTATTTTACGTCAGAAGCGAGGATAATATCTACAATATCCCTTACCGTATGAAAGAAGGCAAGAAATATGTATGCCTGAATTTTCACGACTACACTAACCTCGACCTGGACAGGGAGCATTTTTCGGAGGTCAGCCTTCCTGCGGCAGGAGCTTACGGCGCCTTCTCCTATAAGGTGACAAAGCTACCTGATTTCAATTCGGGGGATTATCTTGAAAAGAACATAGCTTTTTCCTATAATGAGCAGGAATACCATTTCAGGATAAGGCTTAATCCACAGGTTGGAAACATCTTCCGCAATTACCCGGTAGCCGATTATGAAGCGCATTTCAATATGCCGCTCAGCAATGATACCTATCGTTCCCTTATACCTTCCCTTAAGAAATACATCAGGGATATGAAGCCCAAACAGGGAGTCGACTTCCTGATGCATTTCACCCGCTATGCTTTTCTATTCAAGCCGGATATAGAAAATTTCGGACAGGAAAAACGGCTGTCGCCTGAACAGACGCTCCTTTACGACTACAGCGACTGCGAAGACAGGGCAGCACTCTTTTTCTTCCTCGTAAAAGAACTGTACAACCTGCCCATGATCGTTCTTACCTATCCAAGGCATGTGAGCATTGCGGTTCAGTTTGAAAAGCCTTACGGTAAAACGATCGATTATAAAGGCAACAAATACTCCGTTTGCGAACCTTCTCCCCAGCGCGTCGACCTGCGTATTGGCCAGATGCTGCCAGAGCTTAAGGATGTAAGCTACGAGGTGGCCTATGCCTACGCACCGGCCGGACACAAATAAAAAACCGCTGTCGGTTATGACAGCGGTTCCTTATGATCAAAAGCAGCTATTAATAAACCTTGTTCTGGGGATCAAAGTTAGCCCAGCCAGACAGCCAGTTCTCCGTACCAAAAGCGCCGCGGAAGGTGCCGATGGTAAAGAAGGCGTCAAGACCGCTGTAGTTGGCGCCGGTCAGGGCAGGAGAACCTGCAGCCGGAACGAAATTAGGATTGTTGAGGTTGAATGGTGCGGTCAGCATGGCAGCATCACGTGTAGCAAGGGTAGTGTTGCCATGTGTTGTTTCCAGGCTGGTCTTGAAATCAGCATTGGAAAGCAAGGCCTGGTTCGAAGTTTCATAA
>DASTPZ010000114.1:0-24147 GCA_035761965.1 Flavisolibacter sp.
TGGAATTATCATTTCGGATATTATTAGTGGCTATTATAGATAAATGCTCCGACCGAAGTTTTGCACCTTAAGTGCAAAAAGAGGGTATCATGAAGATACTTTTAGGCAAAAAATGCCTTTTTATGGAAGTCTGGTAGAGGATACAGAGGTTTCACTTGCAGTGCAGAGCCAGAAAGGCTTGATGATGGGCAAGGAGATACGAAGCCAGGGCATCGAATTGGAAAAGGGTAATTCTTGATGCGAAAATTGATAAAGCGCATATAGATATGGGGCCACGTAAACCAGATAGGGATCGTTATACAAATGCTGCCTATGCTGAGGTTAAGGCAACGAAACTGACCGTTCGGCTTTCTACTAGCGGTAGTCAAATACTATATGAACTTTTGGAGTTAAAAGATAGTTTGCCGGTTGCATGCAAGGAAGGTGTTGCGCAGTATTTAATTGTCACGACTGCACCCAAGAAAGTGGTAGCTGAAGTAGGAAGAAGTGTTTATCTTACTGCTACAAATTATGTGATCAATGTATTACACTTATATCCTCGATAAAAAGTTGTGAACGGTCAGGCGAAAATCAGATATGAAAACAAGTAATAGCTACTGGCGGGCGAGTTCCATTTGGCCTTTTTGATACTGGAGTAAATTTCATATTTTAGTAAGTGAACACATAAAAGAATTCTTGCTATAATTATTCATATCTAGCCTTTTCACAATAGAAAGTGTAAAATCTATAGGATAAAGAGTTTTGATGAGCTACAAATCGTTGAATCCAGTCTTAAGGTCTTAAATCGCTCTGGGGATGAAGGCTTACTTATATGTTCTTAATCCTGGTGGTCTTATGGTGGCTGTTTGAGTAATTTTGAGGTTCATTTCTTGTCTGAGTCTGGAGTTACATATACTATGTAAATAGTTTAAAAAATATAAAAGTTGCAATGAAGGGCTTAAATCATATTGTATACCTGGCGGTCATTTTAGTAAGTATCGTCTCTTTTTCATGCAAGCCATCATCGGCGGAATCCAGCGTCATCAATACCGATAAAAATACTCTTTCATTAAAGTTCAACCCCAAGCCAGGATCTGTGTACAACTATACGATCGAAAACAAAACGGAGCTGGAAATGGAGATGCAGGGGAAGAAAACCCGGAAGAATGCAGATTTTGACGTTGCGATTACCTATAGCATTGCCAGGGATACCGCAGGAAATTATCTGTTTGAATCCAGGTATGAAAAAATCCGCCTGGTAACCAAAGATGACGATGTGGAAACCATATCGGACGCCGGTAATGCCAATGCCTGGTCGCCTCTAACCGAAAAAATGCTCGGGGCTTTGAAGGAATCGCGACTGGTGATTTCGGTGGCACCAGGGAATAACATAAAAATATTAAGCGGCTACGAGGAATTATCAAACAGGCTGATGTCGGGTTTGGATACGTCCAATATATCTGTAAAGCAAACCGCGCAGGCGAAAATAGATGAAATCATAAAGAAAGGGCTCATCGAGCGAAACGTGGACCAGCTTTTCCGGTTTTTTCCCGATTCGGCTATGCGTGTGGGCAGCAAATGGAAGGTTAATACCAAAGAGCAGCAAGGTCTTGCTCTCAATATAAATACCTCTTATGCACTCGACGATATTTCAGGCGGCGTGGCCTATATAAGTTCAAAAAGCTCTATAACGAGCGATAAAACACCAATTGCCATTATGGGTTATAATGCTGTTCCCGAACTGACCGGCGAGCAGGAGGGTATTTACGAAGTAGAAGCCGGGACCTGTATGTTATTGAATGCCTCTGTTTCCTCTTCGGTAAAAGGTAGTATCAATTTAGGCGAGTCGGCTATTCCTGTCAGCATAAGGGTAGTAATGAAGCTTGAAGGAAAAAGATTATAGACCCGTAAGGCTATCGGGCTTTAAACAGTTGTGTGAAAGCTTGCCAGATTTATTAAGCAGAAGGATGAGGCCGCAAAGACCAATTGCCGAGCAGGTGACACCTGACGCTGTCCTTTACTCTTGCCTCACTAGTTAAACGAACGAGACCCCATTATTTTAGAGCTGTCCCGGCCTGTTACAAATCTTGTAAATATTGCCTTGTTAAGTGCTTTAGGCTTGCGCATCAGGGCCTGACCGGCATAGACC
The DNA here is from genome assembly GCA_035761965.1 of Flavisolibacter sp. GTDB lineage: Bacteria > Bacteroidota > Bacteroidia > Chitinophagales > Chitinophagaceae > Flavisolibacter. The sequence goes on from DASTPZ010000114.1 coordinate 2,129, forward strand.
AGGTATAGCATTGAATTTTCCAGGCCTCATCTTCCAGGATCCAGGTAACTGAATCTTTTCCTTCACCAATCAGCTTCCCGCCTGATGGCTCAACATCCCTGAAAACGCCGTGTTCGAATGCAAGGTTCTTGCAGGTCAGTCGCTCTTTGGCTTCAAACAACACATCTACCTTGCCAAAGCCTGTTCATCTTTTGGCTGGTTTACCCCATATTTTACGTTATGACCGCATTGCTGAACATCGAGCCAGGACTGGAAGCCAGATTTTCCGCACTTACAAAAGCTATCCTCATGTATTGCTTTTTTGTTTGAGTTGCGAAAATCGGTATGCGCCATTAGTTTTGCAAGTAGTTACCAAAATGCAGGCTGGCTGCCAAAAAGTAGATAAATGGCAGTCAAAAAACTCAGCTCGGTCAGTTACGTGAATGAACAGGCACTGGAAACAGATTGTCCTTTTATTTTCGCTTTATCCCTGATGGGCAAACGATGGAAGCCGGCCATTCTTTGGAAGATGACGGAAGGCTGCCATCGATTTGGAGAGTTCAGGCGGGCCATCCTGTAGATCAGTGAAAAAATGCTTACGCAGCACCTGAGGGAGCTTGAAAGGAATGGGCTGATCACAAGAGCAATCTATTCGGAAATGCCTCCACCGGCTGACAAAGCTTGAATCCTCCCTGCAGCCTATTTTGGAACAGCTCAATAGCTGGGGTGGGAATGCCAGGGGGGCAAAATGAAAGGTTAAGGGGCCCGCCTGTCACGCCCTGAATTGTGCCTTTGCCGGATTATGGCTCTTGCGAAAAGTCTTTTCGGTGACTGATGATCCTCCCGTCGGCCAACTCGATCGTCCGGTCACTGGCGGCAGCAAAATCATTGTCATGTGTTACGGCAATGATCGTCTGCCCATAATCAGCGGCTAAATGTTTAAAGGTCTCAAAAACGATCTGCGTGTTTTTGCTGTCGAGATTACCGGTTGGCTCATCGCACATGATGATCTTGGGATCGTTGATCAGGGCCCGGGCAATGGAGACACGCTGCTGCTGCCCGCCGCTCAGTTTCGATGCCTGCTTCAGGGCCTGCCCCTTGAGGTCGAGCAGCTCGAGTTTTTGATAGGCTCTTTCCTCGATCTCCGAATAGGAATACCTGCCCAGCTTGAGGGCCGGAAGCATGATGTTCTTGAGACAGGAAAATTCGGGCAGCAGGTAATGGAACTGGAACACAAAGCCAATGCTGCTGTTCCGGAGCGACGCAAGCTGGTCCACCCTTTTGCCTGTCACCTTATCCCCATCGATAAAGATCTCACCTTCATATTTTGTATCCATGGTGCTCAGGCAATAAAGAAGTGTCGATTTACCGGAACCGCTCTTGCCCACCATTGTCAGGAACTCGCCCTGGTAGGCTTCGAAACTGACCTCGTTGAGGACCTTGAACTTCACGGGTTCAAAAAAATATTTGACCAGTGAACGTGTGCTTAATATAACATGTTGCTTTTCCATCATTTCCTGAATATTTCTACGGGGTCAACTTTTGCGGCCTTACGGGCGGGAAAATAGCCTGCTGAGATCGTGATACCCAATCCAAGCAGGAAGCTGGTGGCGAACAGCCTCGGTTCAAAATAAATAGGGAAATACCCTACTGGTCCGCCCATATAGATGCCCGACATGATCTTGATAAGCAAAGCGCCAAACAGCAGGCCTGCCGCAGTTCCGATGATGCCCATGATGAAGGCCTCTGTCACAAAAATACGTACGACATCGCGCCCGGTGAAGCCTGCGGCTTTCAGAATGGCAATGTCGTTGATCTTCTGGGCAATGGTAGAGCTTAGGATATTGTAGATTCCAAAACCGGCAACAAGCAGAATAGAAACGGAGATGGCCTTCATCAGGGCGCCACGGGTTTTATCGCCGGCCAGCACATCGGCATGGGTGGTCTTCCAGTCTTCGACCTTGTAGGGAATGATAGTTTGAAGCTTTGCCACGTACTCTTCGGATCGATTGGCGTCCAGTGTGTTGGCAAACAGGGTGCTGATGTAGGAAGGGCCTTCTTTCTGGAATTGCTGGGCCGTACTCACGTTCACATAACTTTTGGATTGATCGGTCATAAGGCTACCGGTAGTGAAAATGCCCACGATCTTCAGGTTCTTTACCACATTGTAGGAAGAGGAAACCGTGATATTATCTCCAAGACCGAGGTTCAGCTTTTCGGCAATACCGCTGCCGATGATGATGCCATTAAGGTTATTGTGCAAATCATCGATGCTCCCGGCTACCATGTATTTTTCGGTATTGAACATCGCATTGTAATCCCGCATGTCCACACCCACACCCGAGCCCGGAACCTGGGCTTTACCGCGGCGGTAAAATGCATCGAAGGCCACCTGGGCGATGGCATTGGTTATGAATGGCTCCTGTTTTACCTCCTGTAGAAGCTTTGCCGGGTCGATGAGGCGGTTGGACAGTGTCGTGATCTGCGGGTTTGATATCACTGTTAGCCGATCCCCTCTTCCAGTATCGATCGGCTGGCTGATCTCGTCTTCTTTATAAATCTTAATGTGCGCATTGTTCTTAAATATCTCGTTCCTCGAGTATACGGTGAAGCCCGAGGACAAAGAGTTCATGAAGAGGTAAATGGCAACGCCGATTGCAACGCCCAGGGCTGCCACCATGGTTTGTTTTTTTCGTGTAACGATATGTGTAACCGCGATATCGATGTTTACGTTTTTTTTCATACTTATCTCATTTGCTTTCCTACATCCGAAACTGTTTCTTTGTTTGAAGCAATGTTGTCTGTGATCAATACTGCATTGTCGTCAAGCCCTTTCTTTACTTCCACCCATTGGTTGCTTACAAAACCCGTCTCAACTTTTACAGGTTCCTTTTCTCCCTTCAGTCTTACCCTGCCGCCAAAATCGAGGTAATTACGGGGGATCAGCAGGGCGTTCTTGTGTTCCGCGATGATGATATTTGATTGCAGCTGTGTACCTGCGGCTTTGAAATCGGGCTCCTCATCAAAAACAATTTTGCAAAAAAACGATTGGGTAGCCTCGTCGAAAGCCGGGTATATTTCAGCTACCCGGCCCCTATAAGCTTTGCTTTTGCCGGTGTTGAGCTGTACCAGCGCCTGTTGTCCAACCTTCACCTTCCCTATATTGGTCTCGTCAACGCTTACCTTGGCATATAGCCTTCCGGCACTTCCAATAATGGCTATTACATCGCCTTTGCGTACAAAATCGCCGGTCTGTTTCAATTGTTGATAGACCATTCCGCCTACCACCGCTTTTACCTGGTTGTTGGCCCGGTTAACTTGGCTGATCCGCTTTTGGGCCTCGTTTGAGATGAGCTGCTGTTCCGCCGATTGCTGCTGCTGCCTGTAAGCCTGAACAGCACTTTTATAGCTTGATAACGAGTTGTTGTATTGCAATACCGCATTATCGTAATCGGCCTTGGCTATGCTGTTCAGGCTGTACAGGCGCTGGTAGCGGCCCATTTGCACAGAATCCTGCTGCAGTTTGTCCCTGGCGATCTGCACAGCTTGAAGGGCCTGCTGCAGCAAGGGGGCCGATGCCGCGGTATTGGCTCGGGCAATGTCGTAGAGCGCATCGGCGCTTTGTGTGTTAATGATGTTTTCGGTATTGCTTACTGAGGCCAGTACCTGTCCTGCCTTTATAACATCTCCCCGTTCAAAATTGATCTCTTCGAGGTAGCCTTCGGTTTGAGCGGTCAGGTTATAAGTATCTTCTGCTTCGAGCTCGCCGGATGCGAAGACCGTTTCCGTTACATCTTTGCGAACGGGCTTTGTTTCCTCTACCTGCCTTCCGCAGGAGAGAAGCAAGACAGGTAGGATCGTAATCGATGCGTATCTTAAAAGCTGTTTCATTGTATGCGGTTGTTGATTTGAATTTTTGCCTTGGCTGCCAATAAGGAAACTTTGGCGGAAATGAGATTGTAGCGGCCATTAACCATATTATTAAAGCTGGTCAGCGTCTGATCGAGACTGATCAAGCCTTCGCGGTACAGCAGCAGGTTCTTTTCATAGCTGTCCTTATGAAGCAGGTAGACCTCCTGGTTAGTCGATAGCTGGCTTAGGGACTTATCGAATTCTGCTTCCAGCTGCAGGGATTCCAAGGCCGACTGAACACTTTCCTGCTGTCGGGTTTTCTGGGCTGCGAGGTAGTCGTAACGGGCCTTGGAGGTTTGGGAAATGGCAGAAGACGATGGGATGGGAACGGTAAGACGCAGGCCTATATAGCTGCTTGGGATCCACCTGGCGTCGTTTCCGAGGATCTTGCCATCAGTGCTGAAGCGCTGGCTGGAGTAAGATTGAAAGAAAGATAGGGTGGGATAGAGTGCATATTTCTGCTGCCTGTAGGTTGAAAGGGCCAATTTCTCTTTCAACAGGCTATTGTTGAACGCGAGGGTGTTTGTAGAAATCAGGGGCCGGTCGGGCTGCCAGTCTTCACTTACTCTTTCTGTGAGCTTAAGCGAGTCCGATGCGGGTATATCTGTCAGCACATGCAGGCCTAGGTACTGCTGGCGGATCAGATAGTAAAGCTGTGCAAGGGTTTCCTTTGTATTCAGCCGGCTGGCCATGGCATCATTTACATCCTGCTGTTTTGCCAGGCCTTCGATCTGCCGGTTCCTGACTATTGAGAGCAGGGTATCGGCGGCCTCGAGGTTTTGCTTCACATTTATTATTTGCTCTTGCAGATTGATGATATTGTAATACGAAGCCACGATGTTTTCCTGAAGCGTTTTTAGCGTAAGCCTGTTGTCGGAGGCGGTTGCTTCGATGTTGATCCTGGCCAGGCGGAGGCTTTCCCAGCCTTTCGGATTCAAGAGCTTTACATCTATATTCTCGTTGAACACCGTGTTGTACTGCACACCTGTCTGTACTTCGCGGTAGGAGCCCGGTGCGCCGCCAAAGAATTCGCCGGGAAAAAGGCTTACAGGAAGCAGGGTATTATTGGTATAGCTGCCCGTAAGACTTCCACTAACGTCCGGTATGCTAAGGATGGCCGCCAGCTTTGCTTTTTTGGCCTGGGCCATCCGGACATCGCCGGTTTGCAGGGATATGCTTTTTGGAAGGGCATAGGCGAGCAGCGAATCCAGGCTTGGGATGAGAGTTTGCGCATTCAGCGCAGAACTGGCCATGGCCATAAAGGCGGTAACCAGAAATGCTTTTATTCGTCTTATTGTCATGTTGCCAGGAATTTGTTTCACTTTAGTAATGTATCTGATCTTGAATCTCCCATCGAACAGGTTCTGTGCAGAACAGCACATTGGCCTGTAATAGAGAACTATCATAGATCCTTTTACAAGAGCAAAACTTGACGAAAAACGCCGGCAGGTCAAGCTGAGAATCTTAAGGCGGACAAAATGCGGGTTGAAATGAGCGGAACTAAATTTGAGAAAGCCATTCTATGAAGGAAGTGACCTTGAGCTTGCCTACAAGTATCTGCTCTTTGAAAGGAATGGTGAGGTTAACAACGATCTTCCGGTTGAAGAAATGCGAGGCATCTTTAATGGCCTTGCGGTTAACGAGGTGTTGCCTGTTGGCCCGGAAGAATTGCGGCGAGAAGGAGCGCTCCAGGTCTTCCAGGTTCTCGTTGACTATAAACTTTTTCTGGTCGAAGGTATAGGCATAGGTACAGCCATTGTCAACAAAGAGCAGGGCGATGCCGGAGGCGTCGAGCGGAATGATCTTTTCCCGGTGCCTTACAATAACAGCTGTCTTTTTAGGTGCGAGCTTGGCTTCGAGCGCATTTAGGAGGTCAGAATAGTTCGGCTTGTTACGCGTAAAGCCTTTTTGCAGGCTTTGGTATTTGCCCAGCGCTTTTTCGATCGTATCCTTTTTGAAGGGTTTTAAGATATAGTCTATGCCGGTAGATTGAAAGGCTTCGAGCAGATAGTGATCGTAAGCCGTGCAGAAGATGATGGGTACGGGCCGGGAAAGCTCTTTGAACACTTCAAAGCTCAGTCCGTCGCCAAGTTGAATATCGGAAAAGATCAGATCTGCCTCTTCATTGCCGGCAAAAAAGGTTTTGGCATCTTCCACGGAATGGAGCATAGCGACTATCTCCGCATCCGGATCCACCTCCATCAGGGTACGCTTGAGGTCTTTGGCTGTTAGTTTCTCGTCTTCAATAATGGCTATTTTCATACTGCTGATTCGACTTTAATAGAGGTACACTAACCTGGAACTCTTCAAAGCTGTCTTTTACGACGATCTTTTTCCCGGCAATGATCTCATAGCGGTCATTGAGGTTACTCAATCCCAAACCTGTAGAATTGCTCACTTTCGAAAGCAGTTTGTTGTTCCGGACTATGATATTTCCATCCTTATAGGCTACTTTGATATAGAGCGGCTTCCTCTCCGTGAAAGAGTTATGCTTGATGGCATTTTCAACCAGGGTTTGAAGGGCGAATGCGGGCACCATATATTCAAAAAGGCTTTCGTCAATATCGATCTGGTAAACGAGGGATTCCTGGAACCGTACTTTTTGCAGGTCGATATAATCTGTAGTGAATTGAAGCTCCTCTGCTACGGTCACCAGGTTATTTTTGTGCGCTTCTATGGAATAGCGCAGAAATTCGGATAGCTTGACGGAGTAATTTTCCGCTTCGTCGGGATTCTCTTTTATCAGCGATTTCAATACACTCAGGGCATTGAACAGGAAATGGGGATGGAGCTGCTGCGTCAATGCTTTTTTTTGCGCCTCCAGGTGGCTGATGCGCAAATTTTCCATCTGCTGTTCTGTCTTCTTTTTTTTGTGTGAAAGAATAATAGAATTGCAGGTAATGATAATCATGGTATTTATGGCCAGGATGAACAATACAGGGTATATGACGGGAAGGTTACTCGCCTCGTCAAATTTGGGAGGGCCGGCAATGAGGGAAAGGATCAGTTGGAATGCACTGGTTGCGGCATAGCTCAGCAGGTAACGATGATGGATTTTTTTGATCTTTTCGGTGGTAAGCAGCTTGATGTTGATAAGCCAGAAACTCAATATGGCGGGCAGCAGAATGCAAAATACGCCTAAGGCAAGCTCCACCGTAACTACATGCTCCTTAAAAAGATATACCGGCGTTATGCCATAAAGAGCCAGCAATGGCGATGCCATGAAGGCGGTCTTAAGAAGGCGTTTTTGCAGCGGGTCCATTTCTTTGTAATTTACAACAAGCGCTTTGAAAGCCCCTGCAAACGAACGTTATTTCCCTAAAACCGGGTGTGGTACAATAGCCGAAGTGGACAAAAACAAGGCTGAATATTGCCATTATTTTCTGGAAACTGACTCTTCTCGTCTACGCTACCTGTTCTGCCGGCTATGTCGCAGGCCGATGGATAAAAAATAAACATCACCTGCGCCTTTTCAGGTGCTGTTTTGTCCATATCAGCCCGATTCTGCTTTTGCACGACCAAGACTCTGGCCATTTTTGGGCCGTCACCATCAATCCAACAGGATGCCCCAAAACAAAAATGTCCGCCCCGCTGTCCTGGCCAGTATGGCCTTTCTGCTTTCGATCGTTGCAACAGCACAGAAGCCTGTTACCATAAGCGGCACCGTCAGGAATAAAAAAACCGGCGAAACTCTTATTGGTGCCTCCCTGCGTACAACCGGGGGCAGCACTGCAACCAATGAATACGGTTTCTATTCCCTTTCTCTTTCTCCCGGTCTTTGCAGCCTCGAAGTAAGCGCCATTGGTCTGAAAGCCGATACCCTCATATTTGAATTGACCAGGGATACTGTGCTGAACGTCTACCTGGGTGAGCAGGCTAGGGAACTTAATGAGGTTGTCGTACGGACTGCATCCAGGGGCCGTGCGATCAGCGGCACACAAACGGGTATCGAACGCCTGAGCACCGCGGAGATCAGAAACATTCCCGTGCTGCTGGGTGAAAAGGATGTATTAAAGACTATCCAGCTGCTACCCGGTATCAAGTCGGCCGGCGACGGCAATGCTGGCTTTTTCGTACGTGGTGGTTCTGCGGACCAGAACCAGATCCTGCTCGATGAGGCAAACGTTTACAATGCCTCGCATCTTCTCGGATTTTTTTCAACCTTTAATTCTGATGCCATCAAGGACATCACGGTATACAAAGGCGGCATGCCCGCACAGTATGGAGGCAGGCTTTCGTCGGTCGTTGATGTAAAAATGAATGACGGCAATAACCAGGACTTCGGCGTAAGCGGGGGTGTTGGACTGGTATCGGCAAAGCTCAATGTGGAGGGACCTTTACAGAAGGATAAGTCCTCGTTCCTGGTAACGGGGCGGCGTACCTATGTAGACCTGTTCCTGAAAGCCTCCCCTGACAGCACCATCAATAAAAGCAAGCTTTACTTCTACGATTTCAATGCAAAAGCCAATTATGAATTGGGTGCAAAGGACAAGATTTACCTCAGCGGCTATTTTGGGAAGGATAGATTGGGGTTTGGCGACCAGTTCGGTATCGATTGGGGCAATTCCACCGGTACACTCCGATGGAACCATATTTTCAGCAAGCGTCTTTTTGCCAATACCTCGCTTATTTACAGTAATTATAATTATGAAATACAGGTGCGGAGCGGCTCTAATGACTTTACGATCTTTTCGCAGATCCGCGACTGGAACCTGAAGCAGGATTATCAGCTCAATGCCGGCTCAAGAAACAGCCTTCGTTTTGGATGGAGCAGTATATACCATACGGTTCGCCCCGGTGAGATCAGGGCTTCTGAGAGCACCAGCATAGCCTCGCAAGAGCAGCAAAGACGCTACTCTTTGGAGAGCGGTGCGTATATCTCCAATACATGGAAGGCTTCAGATAAGCTGAATATTACATACGGCACACGGCTTACTGCATTCAATGTACTGGGAAAGGGAGATTTTTACTCTATCGATGAAAGCGGTAAGATCACCGATACAGTTTCTTACGGAAGTGGTCAGGTAGTCAAGACTTACTTGAACCTGGAACCGCGCCTGGCCCTGGGTTATCAGTTTTCCAATACGGCCTCAATCAAGCTTTCCTATGCGCGCAATGTGCAGAATATGCACCTCATCAGCAATAGCACCAGCAGCACACCTACAGATAAGTGGGTAAGCAGCAGCAACATCATAAAACCCGGGATCTCCGACCAGGTTTCATTGGGATACTATAAGAACCTGGCGGGCAGCCGCTACGAGCTTACCGTTGAAACCTATTATAAATGGCTGCAGAACCAGATCGACTACCGGGATGGCGCTGATGTTTTTTCCAATAAGCCTATTGAAGCTGACCTGCTTTACGGGAAGGGAAGAGCATACGGGATCGAGTGGATGTTGCGCAAGAAAACAGGCAGGCTTACCGGCTGGCTGAGCTATACACTGTCAAAGACCGAACGAAAGATCGACGGTATCAACAACAATGCATGGTACAATGCCCGCCAGGACCGTACGCATGATATTGCGGTAGTGGGTATGTACCAACTGAATAAAAAATCTACGCTTTCCGCCAACTGGATCTATTATACCGGCGATGCCATCACCTTCCCCAATGGCAAGTATACCGTTGGAGGGCAAACAGTTTATTATTACACCAATCGGAACGGCTATCGCATGCCTTCTTATCATCGCCTCGACCTGGGAGCTACGGTGCAGCTCAGGCAGCAGAAGCGCTGGAGCAGTGAGCTGGCGTTCAGCCTGTATAATGCGTACGGACGGGAGAACGCCTATACAATTACCTTCCGTGATAGCGAGGATAATCCGAATAAGACGGAAGCGGTGCAAACCTCGCTGTTTCGATGGATCCCCTCTGTTTCTTACAATTTCAAATTTTAACCAGTCATGGGTATTATAAAATCAACAGGAAAAACATTCGTTTTAAATAAGCGCGCAATGGCTGCCTGGTTTTTCCACTTGTCAATCCGTATCGGGCTGTATCACCGGCTTCGTATTACAGGATTTTTGTTGGCCGCCATGGCGCTTTCCTCCTGCGAAAAGGTGATAGACCTGGATATAGAAGCTGCGGATAAAAGGTATGTGGTGGAGGGCATCGTAACAAACCAGCCAGGAACGCCGGTTGAGGTAAGGCTGTCGCAAACGAAAAATTTCGAGGATGAGAATACTTTTTCGGGAATCAGCGGGGCAACCGTTACAATACAAGTTGGCGGGAGTACGGTTTACACGCTAGCCGAGACCAGTGCAGGCATATACAGCACCACAGCTTTCACCGGCGTACCCGGCGAACAATATCTGCTGACGGTAAATGTGAATGGCAACAGCTTTACGGGACTTTCAAAAATGCCTTCACAGCTCGTGAGCCTGGACACACTGACTGTAGAAGACCTCGGTTTCGGCGGCAGCACGACCAAAACGGTGAGTCCGTCGTACCTCGACCCGGCAGGTCTTGGCAATAGCTACCGCTTTGTTCAATATGCAAACGGTATACAGGCAAAACGGGTATTTGTGCAAAACGATGAGCTGAGCGATGGCTTGCGCATCACCCGTCCATTCGTTGATCCGGACGGTGAGCTTGAAAGCGGTGATATCGTCAAGGTGGAAATGCAGCATATCGACGCAAACGTATACCGGTATTGGTACAGCCTTGACCAGGCATCTACCGGCAGCGGCCAGAGTGCTGCGCCTTCTAACCCCGTCAGTAATATCAGCGGTGGAGCCCTAGGTTATTTCAGTGCGCATAGTATCAGTACAAAAGTTATACAGGTGCCATAGGCGATCAGATACCTGAGAGAACTGAAGTCTCGGCTTAGATAACAGGCCGAGGCTTACTATAGGGGCAGGTCTTAGCTTTCACCTCGAACACAGAAGGGAGTCTTGTGAACCCGGTAGCATGTCAGTGGGTCCGGCATTGGGCTCATGATGCTATACAGCCTCAATATCCATTCTTTGCAGCAGTCCGTCACTGATCGTATAGACATGCTTTACTATCCCGTCGAACAGCAGCTCGCCTTGTAAGTCCTTTACAATCTGGTGAACCGTTACTTCCAGCTTGCTATTCTCTCTTTCATGAAACCCTATTGGTTCAACGGTAGGGTTGATCTCTGACCATTGTCTTGTCCAATATGCCCGTATCTCCTCTTTTCCGTTTACATAACCTCCCTCGAAGGCCTTGGGCCATTGAACGTTGGGGTGAAGCGTTGTGAGTGCGGTATCAATATTTCTCGAATTGAAAGCCAGGTAGGCTTTTCTGACGATGTCGTGAATTTGCGGATCCATGGCTTTGTGTTTCGAGTTTTCATTTTATTCAAGTGCCGGGGAAGTGAAGTCCATGCAGACTCAGTAATAGAAAAATATAATGGAAATGGCTGCTGGATCAGACCTGTATCTTAAATCCCACGCTTTCCCTGCTTTTTGAGCCGGCATGAAACTGGACCTTGCATTTGATGTCTTCGATGGTAAGCAGGTCTTCGGTATCACCCAGCACTTCATCCACCAGTCCGTAATCCTTTGCTTCCAGCGCGTTGAAGAAGCGGTCGCGGCGGAACATCTCTTCGATCTCCTCTCTTGTATGTCCGGAAAATTTGCCGATAAGGTAGAATACCTGGTTTTGCAGGCGCTCCTGCTCTTTATAAGCAATGCGAACGTCTTCGGTATATCCCTTGGCGCCTCCGCCGGTAGGATGCATGTGAACAGTGGCGTGTGGCAAGGCGTAGCGCTGGCCCTTGGCGCCGGCTGTCAGCAGCACGGTTGCCATGCTGCCACAAAAGCCAACGGCAACGGTCGAAACAGGGGACTTGAGCTTTCGCATGGTATCGTAAATGGCAAAGCCGGAATAAACGACCCCACCCGGACTATTGATGTAAAGCATAATTGGCGCCTGGCTTTCGCTATCAAGGTAAAGTAGCTGCGCTACCACCAGGTTGGCGATGTTTTCTTCGATAGCCGTACCCAGGAATACGATCCGTTCTTTTAACAGGAGGCTATAGATATCATAAGCGCCTTTTGTTGTGCTGTCGAGTACAGTAGGTATGATCATGGATAAAATTTTATTGAATCTGTTGGGCAAAAGGGGTCTCCTTCAGCAGTTGCCGGTAGATGAGCGACAGCTGCTTTCTGGTTTGTTTTCGCCAGAACCGGCGGACAAGTTTATAAACACCGGCCTGCGCCTCAGTTTTTTCGGCCAGCGATGGGTCCAGGAGCATATTGACTTCAAAGAGCCGGCGCTCACCTGCATCCATGCGGTGCATCAGGAAATCTTCGATCTTCTCTGTTTCAATGAACTCCTTCCTCATAAACATTCATTTTTTTAACCTCGTTCCTGATTTTTTGAAGGCATTTATGCTTTTGTACCGTAGCTGAGCGGATGCCACTAAAGCCAAAGCGGCTGGCGATCTCCTGGAGAGAGAACTGATCATAGTAAAAGGCCTTCAGCATCTGCATACATTTTTGGCCGGCCAGCATAAGATAATCCAACATATTTTTCTCCTCAGTTGTTTCCTTTTCATCCTCGATAAAGCTTTCCACTTCTTCGGGCAGGGTAGCCAGGTACTGATCCCTTGATCTAAGCCAAAGTATCTTGGTAATGCCCAGGAGGTATGCCTTTACTGAGGTTTGAATGTTGAGGGTTCCCATAGATTTTCTTTCGAGATAGATCAGCAGGGCATCATGAAAAACATCCTTTGCCTCCTCCAGGCTCCCACCTAGACGCTTCACGAGCTGTGCTGCAGCCGGGAAAGCCTCGCGATAGATCCCGACAAGTATCTCCTGTTCCGTAGGTTTCATCGATTGCTTTTACAATTAGTGTCGAAAAAGGTAGAACTATCACCGGGAACGGGAAAATTTTTTTCAGGGCAGGGTGATGGGTTAAGGGTTATAATAACTGGGGAAAGCCAGGGAGGAAAACCATCGTTTACAGGCCGATGGAAACTTACCATCGGGGTGGGTGCCAGATTGGGAACGATGGAAGGTTGGATGATTTTTGGGTTCCGTCTTTCATAGAACGGCGATGTTCGCCAGGATTTTGGAGCAGTTGATATACCTGATTTGTTTTAGAATTTTAAATTACAAAAGGCACTTGATTCATGCGGAACAGTGGGCAGCCGGTGGAGCAATAGCGACTTTTTGTGCGAGGCCAATTTGTGTTTAAAACTCGTTTTATAATAGCTAGGAGGGATGTTGGGTATTGAGAGGAAGGTCCTGGCTGCGGAGAAATATTGCTCGTGAGTGTTTACGGGTTGATTGGAAGGTGCTTTGGAGGTGAGTTTTCCAAGGGTGAGGGGTGGATTTGAGAGAAAGCGTGTTTGAGATTTTGAAGCGGGCTCAGTCCCCTGCGGGGCCCTCCCTCCCCCGCCTTCCAACCTACCATTGTTTCCTGTTGCCTATACTCATGAGCCAAAGCCTGCTACTGAATACTCAGTAACATGCCTTCTCCCTTTCAGGCAACAGCCAGGCTGTGCAGCTAATTCAAATCTCAAGCGATACCCGAAGGCATCCCATTCATCCAATTGATATATCAACTACACAAAACTAGCTTTCAGCAGAAGTAAAGCCACGGGAAAAACATCAATAAAGAGGAAGAAAAACACTGCGGTGCTAAGCCGCTTGCAGTTCAATGGCCAAACACACAATCCATCCCAACTCCTAGATATTTGCCGGTTTAAAGTAATGAACCCGAAGCAAGCGCTATCTACCTTAATCATTTTTTTTCGTCAGCAAACTCGATGCGCAACAAATAGAGAACGCCGGTGGTTAACATACCGCTTTTATGGATTCGGAGGCCCTGCTTCTGCAAGCTCTGTCATATCCCGGTCCAGTATCTATTGCAGGGATTCGGAAACAGTACAGGAAGTTCCCAGGATAGTTGTAAATGGAGACAGCTCTGGCTCAGTGACGGAGGTGGCTATTTGAGCTAACCTTTATTTTCGATAGCTAATTGTAAAAGAGCATTCATAACGGCTTTGCAGTCCATTGAGATAATCTCTTCAGAGGGACTGCAAAAGCCATTCAGCTGTTAAGACCAGTCAGGTTTTTATCGAAGGTTTTTTTCAAACCACTCGATGGTTTTGACGGCAGCTTCTTTTACAAGGTCTGCCTGGTCGTAAAATGCAATATGATTGATCGAGCTCATCCAGTATAGATCTTTTTTGCCTTTCAGATTCCTGTAGAATGTTTTGGCCCCTTCTTCGGGTACGAGAGCGTTATCGCTATGGATGATCAGTGTGGGGACCGAAAGTTCCTGTGCTGCGTCAATCGCATTGAATTGCAAAAAATGCTCGAAGGACATGGTGGTGGAGCGGTTTACCCAGCCTGGGCTATAGCTTCTTTTAGTACCATAGTAGTCAAAAGCTTCCTGACCGGGCATGGCCAGATCGCCGCCTTTGTCGCTAACATTAACCATGTATTCGACCTCTCCTGTTTGCCGGTAGTTTTGCCGGGAACTTATAGCACGGTTCAGCAGGGTCTTATATCCGTCCTCACCCAGCCATTGAACCATTACCGCGGGATTGTGATAAAATCCGGCAATACCCACAAAAGCCTTGACCCTCGGGTCTCCGGCCACCGCCCTGGCACTGTAGCCGCCGCCTGAACAGATGCCGATGGCCCCTATCTTGTTCGAATCCACAAAAGGAAGGGAGATCAAGTAGCTGACGGCATTCTGAATGTCGCGTACTTTTTTTTGAGGAACCTCGTCCTGCCTTGGAAAACCTTCACTTTCTCCATAGCCCTGGTGGTCAAATGCCAGTACTACAAAACCCGCTTCTGCGAGGTGGGAAGCATAGTTCGCTGCCACCTGCTCTTTTACACTGCTCTGCGGCCCATCGATGACAACTGCGGTATAGCTACCGGATTGCACGAATGACGGTGGCAGGTATATATGTCCTATCAACTTAAAGCCATCGGATTTAAAGGAAATTTTGTTTAACCCGGCCTGGAAATCTGTTTGTGCGTGGAGACCGATAGTTGCCATAAATAACGCAGTTGTAAAAAGACCTTGTTTCATATAATTGTTTTTTGATTGTGATTTGATGGTGTAAAATTGGCTTTGGGTAGAGGGGAAAACTTGTAAAAACTTGCTGTATTTATAGAAGACCATTGCCAGGCACTACAGGCTGGCAAAACCATGATATTTGTTACAGCGAACTTGGCAGGGGACGGGCAGGCTGGTCAGTAAACTTACAAAAGCAGGAAACTGGCTTGGCAGTCAGTTATTTATCTGGGCTAGTCTGCCGAATATAAAGCATCAGGTTTTTAGAAATTGACGGGGTGAGATGCCCAAAGATTTTTTAAAGGCATTGCTGAAGTGTGCCTGGTCATTAAATCCCAATTCATAAGCAATCTCAGTAAGTGACATTTTGCCTGACCTGATGAGTTGCTTCGACCTCTCCAGCTTCAGTTGCAGCACAAACTGATGCGGGGCTATCCCTACCGTCGATTTGAAAAGGCGGGTAAAATGAAAAGCACTTAGATTGGCTTGAGCGGATAATTCATTAAGGCCGACATTTTGGTGGATGAAGGCATTGGAATAATCGATCACCTGCTTTAGCTGCTGCGCAGATAATCTGCCTTTTGGTGCAAATACTTTCCTGCCGCTTTCTTTATAGTTGGAGGCAAGGTGGATTGCATAAGCAACCGCCAGGCTTTCGCCATAGATCTTTCCCGCCAGGCTGCCTTGTCTTAGCTCAGCCAGGAAGCGGTGCGAGAGATCGGAGAGAAAAAGATCTTGTTCTCCCCTTTGTTCTGCAAAAGAAAAATTATCGATGTCGACTTGCTCGTTCACGAAGCCAGGATCAAGGGCGATGGCTATAAAGCTGAACTCCCTGTCCCAGCGTGGTTCATTGATATTGCCATGTTTTTGGAGCGCAAAATCACCTGTTCGATAAATCTTCTTTTTCCATTTTCCATCAACCTTCCATTCAAAATTTACCGCCTGCCCGATGTTAACGAGCAAACGGTGCTCATTTATGATATGCTGTGGCAGCTGCATCGGGGGAAGAATATGGTGTTCAATTTTGATGCCTTTCCACAAGTCATAGCTTCCAAGCGCCACTCCATCGTCGGGAGCAGCGGGCAGTTCCTGGCCGGAACCGGTTGCTTTTAGAAGAATACTCGATTTCAAATAAGTGGAATCAGTATTTCTAAATTAGGGACAGGAAGCAATTAAACCAAGCGTTAATTTTTTCGGGTGATGGCTTGCAGACTCAGTTCGTGCTAAAGTATATGTGTGATGTCGATCATCCTGCGGAATCTATTGCTTGCGCTTGAACGTTTTTTTTCAGACCGGCTCATCCCAATCCCGAGCAGCAGCCAGGGTATGCCCCAGCAGAGGATAGCCGTGAGATCGGGCCTGCCCGTGATGAGCAGCAAGGGAAACATGACCAGGAAGGGATAGAGCCCTACGGCTAGTGGCATAAATCGAAAGGGATCCCGCCAGCTGCGCGCCATCAGAACCTGGACTCCTACGATAACCATCCCAATACCGGTCAGCAGGGCACCAAGCGGCAGGAACAGCCTGGTATTCATGTGAAGCCAATAGCCAAAAATGTAATTTATGGAATAGGCTATTGCGCCAAGGGCAGCTATGACCGTTCCCATCAATTTCCACTTATTTCCATTAAAAATTCTCTGCCGGTACAGGGATGCCAGGATGAAGAGGATACCCGCCTGTCCTGCGGTCCACAGTCCTCCTAACAAGCCATTGAGCGCATGGCTTTGCGGAAGCGATTTCCACAGCAGGTACTCGAGCAGGTAACAGGCGCCAGGAAGCAAATAAACCAGGGCTGATGTATTGTTATTTTTCATGTTCGATGATGTAAGACCCTCTGCAGATGGGTATGGGGTCGGGTTTATTAGTGATTCGATGATTGCTGTGCATATGCTTATGCCAGGCTGTGTACCGGCTTTGTTGGGGACTGAAAGGTTGCAACCGCCTCCCTGATGTATTGCTCGCTTTGCTGATTGGGCTGGTACCGTGCAAACTCCCTTCGCAGCTCTGCTACTTTTTGCCTGTATGCGGGGTTGCTCCAGATCTTCCATGCTCCCTGAGCTACCTGTCGCGGTAAAGGTGTTTCAGTCCCCAGATTAACCCCAAGCCCGAAGTAGCCTACCCTGGCTACGATCTCGTTCTTGCCTTCGTGCTTACCTGCCGCCAGAACCGGAACGCCGTAATTAAGGCTCAACAGTACACTTCCATAGCCCCCGCTTGATACGAACAGATCGGTATAAGGCAGCACCGATTCATAGTCGATAAAGTCTTCTATCACAATATTTGATTGGGGATAACGGGTTCTCAGGTCGGCGGTATGCATGCCGCCTGTTGCTACCAGCAGGAGATAGGGTTGTCTTTTAAAAGCTTCCAGTGTAGGTATGATGAGCTTTTGCGGTTCCTTGTTGTCAACGGTTCCCTGTGAAATGAGTACGATCTTCTGATATTGTCGCGCCAGGTCTGAATAGGCAAAAGGCTTTGCTGCTGCTTTTTTATAAGGCAATAGCGGACCTGTGAACCGCACATTCGGATGCATGTCGCTTCGCGGGTACTCAAAACCAGGTACGCCACTTTGTAAAAAGCGCGTTGTATACCGGATGCTGATATTAAGAAAGCTATCCTTCACGGGAGGCAAGCCATGCTCTATCATGATCTGATTGTAGTGACGGGTTGCATCGCCAAAAACAAGCCTGGGGAAGATCTTTCTAAGCAGGTAATCGCGCATGCGGCCCAATACTCCCCGTCCGGGTGTAAGGCCGAGACTATAAGGAGGAAGATCGCGTGATGATTCCGTAAGCGGTGCAATGCCGACCACAATCGCTGGCTTCTGCAATTTTTCCTGTATCAGTTGAGCCGCCATAAAGCCCTGGTCGCAAAGCAGGACATTAAAATCAAAATCCTCGGAGATGAGACGGATATCCTTGTAGTAAGCCGGGACGTTAGCAAGAAACGCATGGCGGATATCGAACCGGATCCGTGCCATTGTTCCCTTGATAGCCTGCCGTTCGGGAAACATATCGGCAATATTATCCTGGTTGATGTTCCGTGCTTCCTGGTAAGCATAGAACGGAATACCCAGGCGGGCAGCCCTTTCGGCATAACCAGGACCTGAATACCACCGCACATCATGTCCCTGTTCCTGTAAATATTTCGCTATACCCGTGAGCGGATTGAAATGTCCGTCGGCCGGGACGGTAGCGATCAGGATCTTAAGCTTTGCTAAGGATTTCATACTTCTTATTCGCTGGTTTTTTTATTTGAGGTTTGCAATTGCCGGCATTTGAAACACCATTCTTAAAGCAAGACATCTTATATAGATGCTTGCTTGGATTGATCAGGCTCTTTAAAGCCATATGGCTATAATGGCATGCAGGCGCCTGCCGGACATCATTTATTTCCCCTTTTCTATTTCCCGATAAATGCTTAACTACTGTGCAAAGTAGTCAGTGTTGAATGGATGAAGCATCCCCAAACCCGGTTATATACCAGTAATAAAAAGGGCTGAACAGGTGGTGGTGTGCTTGCAGCAAGATTTTGGTGGAGACCATTGCTGCTCCGCCTCTCTTTCGCAGTTGATTATTGTTATGCTATATGCGGCAGCGCACTGAATGTTGAACCTTCTCCCTATGTGCTCTCTACCCTTATGTAGCCATTTTGTTTATCAACTAATTTTTTAGCAATGGAAGGACCTGCACCTGGTACCCCGTATTCCGCCTTGCCATGCAATCGTGTGAACATCTGGAATGGGCTCGAAATAAGATTCGCGAAATGTTTTCACCAGTGACGGGTCAGGAACTCTGTCCTGTCTTCTGCACCTGTTATAGAGATGCCCGGCGACCCGTGGGCCGGAAGCCTTCTTCAGATTTTCGCAAATTATACTGTCGGTCAGTCCTGTCAGTATACAATTGCATATCTTTATTTCAGTTGTTGATGCCCATTACCAGGTATGACCTTTTTCACCTATGAAATAGAATCTGCTTTTCTCAGGCCTTTCATCAGGTATATTTTGTTCAATTATGCCGGTGACCCCGCTGCCAATACCTCGCTCACCTATTTTCCTAATAACGATGTATGCCTTGGCCTGATCAGGTCGGCAAGAATGCTGAAAGAAGATGAGAGCTTCATTATCAGACCTTCTGGTCAGTCCTTTACTTCCTATCTCACCGGTATCTATGATCGTCCTCATAAGCTGGAAGTGAGAGGGATGTTTGATGAGATCTGCCTGCCGTTTTCCCCCCTTGGTTTTTTTCACTTCTTTCCATTTCCTTTGAAGCAATACCTGCTAGGTGATGATGTGCTGTCAGAAGCTTTTGGCAAGGCTTCGGTTTCTCTTTTTGAACAAGTATTCGAGGAAAGCAGCTTTTGGAAAAGGGGATCGTTGATCGAACAGTTCCTTCTAGAAGCCATTGGAGGATTCGATGATGATTTTCTTAAATCCGCGCTGTACCACCTGGAGCACTGCCATGGTTCAATAACTCTTAAAGAGCTATGCCGGCAGCTTCGATGCTCGGAGAAAAGGCTGCAAAGGAGGTTCGTGCAGCAGCTCGACATCCTGCCGAAAGAGTACTCACAGATACTTAAGTTCAGGAAGGCCCTGAACCTGTTGGGTAGCGGCGATGAACAAACACTTGGCTCGGTCTGCTATGAAGCAGATTATTATGATCAAAGCCATTTTATCAGGCATATCCACCGGTATACGGGCAAAACACCCTCGGAACTCCGGAGAACGATCAGGAATATAGATCAAAAGGTTCTTTTCAATTGCTCCTAATGTCTGTTTTATACAATTTTAGGTTCTCAGCTGCTTATAATTTGCGGTAAAAAGATGAAGCAAATAAGGCTGGTCCTGCTGTTTACAGTGTTTTCGCTTTACACTTCGGCACAAAAAGGTATGGTTGCCGCCAAGGTAGATCCCCGCATAGAGCTGATGAGCATACTTGCCCGGCTGGCTGGCCTGGGGGGTTATGATTCAAAGGCCTTCAAATTATATGCAGACGATGTGCATGCATATTTTGCCAAGGACTCTCTGCATCCCGCGGTGCTTCATCTCAAAGAGCTGCGAACAAGGACCTACCTGGGTTTCGACGCTATCGCCCGAATGGCTATCCACCTGGATTATCCCTCGCTTAAACCTAAGGTGGCCTTCTCATCCTCAGTTCCCGAGGCCAGGTGGACAAAAGAAGGTGCGGAAAAGTTCATACCCCTACTTCAACAGTTTTACAAGGATACAAGGTTCGATAGCTTTTTCAATGCTCATAGATCCATGTATGCCGATGCCGAAAAGCGCTTCCAGGTCTTGCTGGACAAGGCAGATTATGATTGGTTTCCCCATTTCTACGGCTACCGGCCCGAGGGTCCGTTCTCCGTTTTTCTCGGGCTGTTGAACGGGAACTTTAGTTATGGCCCCAAGGTGGAATACCCTGGAGGAAAGGAAGAGTTCTATGCTGTCATGGCTACTTATAAGACCGACAGCACAGGCATGCCGGTTTATGATCAAAGCATGCTGTCGACGGTCGTACACGAATTCAATCATTCATTTATCAACCACCTTGTGTTGAATGATTCAGTCGCGTGGAAGCCGTACGCCTCAAAAATACACGACCAGGTAGGCTATCAGATGCAGAAGCTCTATTATCCCCAGTGGAAGATTTCTTTGTTCGAATCCCTGGTCAGGGCGGCAGTCATTCGTTACGAAATGGAGCATGATACGACGGGAGGAAGGATCGCTGCGTCAGTTGCCGAGGAAACAAGGCTTGGGTTTTACTGGATGGAAGATCTTGTAACACTGATGGGCGTTTACGAGAAGAGCAGGAAGGCCTATCCCAATTTTGTTTCTTTTGTTCCCGTGCTGAAGGCTTATTTAAAGGATCTTTCAGAGAACATGGAATTTAAATACAAATCCTATGCAGAAAGACTTCCAAGGTTCGTAACTTCTCTTCCGTTTTCCAATGGTGCGAGCGATGTGGATCCCGCTATTAAAGAAATTACGCTTATTTTCAGCAAACCCATGCGAGGATGGTCGGTAAGTCCTACCGGGTTGGGTAAAGAACATTATCCCCTGGAATCTGTGTTAGGTTGGGATGAGTCTTTTACACAACTGAGGCTGAAGCTCAGCCTGAAGCCAAACTGGAATTATGAGATCCTGTTGAGAGAAGAAGGATTTAGAACAAGAGAAGGCTACTCGCTTATACCCGTTGTGTTTTCATTTACAACAAAGTAAGAGAGCAGCCTTCGCAAAGCTATTATACCGGCCGGTCCTTATTGCGGATCTACCGCTATCCGCCGGTAAGACTTTCGGGGACTTACCATAGCTTGGGTTTTTTCCCGCAGCCTTATTTTCCTGGTATATTCAAGGTCGTACTGGTAAGTGCCTGCAACGGCGATGTCGCCCTGGTTGGATATGGAAAACTCGCATGGCCCTTCGACGATGATATCAAGGCGCGGAACTTTGAGCGTCCTGGCGGATACAACTTCGGCAAAACGATGGATGAAGATCTTTTGAAGGCGTTTGGCCGGCACATAGATGATTGTCCTGGCTGGCAGCCTTCTTTTTTTTGATGATCTGATCGTCAGCGTATCGCTGCTTAGGCCAAACTGCAATGCCGACAGGGACTGTTCATTCTTGCACGATACCGACAGTATACTGTCATCTGCCAACAATATCACAGATACATCGGCATCAACGACCAGTACAGAAGGAGTGATCTTGTTACCTGCATATCTATTGAACCTGGTTTCTTTGGCGATCGAAAATTGAGAAAGGATAAGCATAACTAAAAGGCAGAGGATGGGTGCTTTTTTCATATGGGTTATTTTAAGGTGCGTTTAAGGTTTGGCCTGCGACAGGCCTTTAGCTCAAGGGTTATCATGATCCTGTAAGAGCAGGATCTGTTCAATTTTAGAAAAGCCACCCCTGGAAAGGGGTGTGCTTGCACAGAGAACTGTCCCGACTAGTGTTGTTGTTTTTGAAATATATTGTCGGCTACCTTCCTGCCTTGCCAAAGCCCCGCGTCGATGGAAGGCTGGTAATGAATGCCTGCATACAGTCTCGACTGGCCTGCTTCATGGCCGATGGCTAGGATCGACTGATAGCTCCTTGGCTGATATCCCAGGTAATCGTATGTATGATC
>DASTPZ010000115.1:0-10694 GCA_035761965.1 Flavisolibacter sp.
CAGCTTAGCGACGTTCGATCAGGTTTGCATTGGCAAAAAGCTCAGAGAATGTCCTGCCCTCGCAGGTCTCGGTTACCATCCCATAATATCTGCTTGCTCACAGGAGCAATTGCATAAAAGTAAAATCACCGCTATTGGAGGCTATGTCGAAAATCTAGCTCAGCGTTTTATCGCCTTTATCCTTTCATCCAGCATCTTCCAACTACCGATATGTTTAGATAGTTCTTTCCTTGAAGAAAGACATTGTAAAACATTCTGTGACGAGATCAATTTCTATTCCCATTGATTGAACGCAGCAGGCTATCCAGCTCTGCGCGGTTGTATACCTTGCCATTGGCTACTACCCATTCTATGGTTTCTGTATTGGCTATCTGCTCCAGGGGATTCTTTGCAAGCAGCAGCAGGTCTGCCCACTTTCCCCTGGCAACCGTACCTGCCTGTTTTTCAAGGCCCAGCCATTTCACCGGGTTAATGGTGGCGGCCTGAATAACCTGTAATGGTGAAAGACCCGCTTCTGCCAGCAGCCTTAGCTCCTGGTGTAAAGACTGTCCGGCAATGAGCATAGGCAGGGTTAGGTCAGTACCTGCCAATAAGGGCACACCTTGCTCAGCCAGCATTTTTACCATTCGCTTTCGAAAGGCATAATCGAGCTGCATCTCCGAAAAGTTTGCCGGATTTTTCGCTGCCTCGAGCAAAGAATTGAAACGGCTGGTCCACTTCTTTTTGGTAGTATCATGCAAAAACTGAAAGGCATTGACAAATGACGCCGTTGTATCAAAACGCGTAACAGCCGGTGTGGCGCCCACACTCAGTGTTGGACATTGATACACATTGTTGTCGGCAAGCGAGCGCATAAGCCTCAACGCCTTGGCGGTATCAAAGCTGTTGTAGAGTGATAAAAAGCGACTGCGTAGAAGCTTTGCCCTCAAAATGGCCCCATTTGCCTGTGCAGTATCGATTGCCTGCCGCTGCACTGTTACAATGCTGTCTTCCAAGGAAGAGCAGGCATAATCAAAGCCGCGCAAATGTTCCATGCTGTTCATGAATTTTGCGGCAGTGGTCAGTGTTACAGTAAGAGGCACATGGCCGGCCAGCTTCAACCCTTTCTGGCGGCAGGCCAATGCCAGTGCTTCCAAAACATCCGGTTTCAGCATTTCATAGCCTTTGATGAAATCCATGCCGGCACTGTCCATGCGTGCTACCCATGCCATCGCTTCCTGTGTAGTTGCCATGTTTACTTTCTGGTCGGTATGCACCTCGGGCTTTCCATCCAGAATTTTGCCTGCACCGTAGATTCTCGGGCCAACAGCGCCATTTCGCAACCTTGTCTTAGAGGCCAGCAGTAGGTCCGGTCCATGCCCTCCCATATCCCTTACGCCTGTGACTCCGTAAGCAATCAGCAATGGCCATTCCGTGGCAGGGCTATTTTCCGATGTTGTATGCACATGCATATCCCATAGTCCGGGCATCATGTATTTGCCTTGTGCGTTGATAACTTTTGTGTCTTTGGGCAGCTTCTTTTTTGGCCCTACATAACTGATGATGCCGTCCTTGATGCAAACTGTCTGATTGTTATGCAATTTTCCATTTCGGACATCCACTACAGTTACGCCTACAAAAGCGGTTTGCTGTGCCCCGATAGATGGAGCAAAGAGCAGGAAGAGCGCATAAAAAATCAGGCGGCGGTTCATATATGAATGAGTTATTTTGATATCATGATGAATTCCTACGATAAATTTAGGGCAAGTATTTTAAGACAATGATGTTCGATTCGAGTATAGACAATCATCATTTACCGTTGACTTCTGCAGAAGCATGTGTAAGATCTGGGTACTGGCTGCTTAATAAAATAAGGCAATTAACAAAGAGCTGCGCAGTCTAAAAATTCGACATCACTCCCCACCTCTTGCAAGCCCGAGCCATTGTTGTCGGGTATAAAAAGCTTTCTAACTGCGGCGTTTTTTCCTGAATATAACTTTGATCGCCTCTCCATTTATAACTTGATTGTCTTCATCTTTTCATCCAGCATTTTCCAGTTCCTGATGTGCCTGGATAGTTCTTTCCAGTATGCCTTGGAATGATCCTTGACCCTGGTGTGAACCAGCTCATGGACGATCAGGTAGTCGATCAGGGCAAATGGAAGCTTTATGGCATCAGTGTTAATGATAATGCTGTTCTTCGCCGTACAGCTTCCCCAGCGGCGGTTCATCTTTCGAAACTGCACCCGGTTGAAACTGAGTCCGGTTTTTTGAGAGAGCTTCTCTACCCTTGGCATTATCTTCTCTATTGCTTTTTCTTTGTAAAAGAGCTCCAAGGCTGTCATGATCCTATCCTGGCTCGTGTTCTTACCGGGAACTGTTATCTGGAATTTTGAATAGTTGAAAGTAACTATTGGTGATTCAAGCGCCCGATCAACACTGATCTGCACATAATAGGTCTTTCCAAGGTAGGGTAAGCGGGAGCCTGTTACGATTTCTTCGTCCTTGACCGATCTAACCAGCTCCATTTTCTCCAGTATCCATCTTGCTTTTTTGAGGATCAGCTTGTCGGCCATCGCCGCAGGAACAGGCTTACCTTTCAATACCACTCCAGCCTCCCTTTCTACGCTTATATAATGCGATTTCAGTCCGTTCTTGGGCTTGAAGGAATAACTGATCGTTCTTGAACCATACTGCACGCTACGCATCCTTGTTCTTCTTTAAAACTTCAATCAGCTCCTGGGCTTTTGCCTTTGCCTCGGATCTTTCCATTTTGGTTTTTAAAAAGCGGGTCAACTTGTTTTCCATATCTTTTTGTACCATGCGCTTGTCCTCCCAGCCAATAATCCCCAGTTCCCCGTTTATCAGATCAAACAGTGTACGCGTGGCGTCTTCCGCATCTTCATTGAAAATGGTCTTCATGGTGTCGTACACGGCCTGCTGCCGTTCGGTGATAAAGCCTTTTTCCGCTCCCTCGCCCTGGTGACCGGCAATATCATCCTGGATGTCTGTGTAAACCTTCAAGAGCTCCATCTGGGTGATCCTTTTTTCCTTGTGTGCAAGAATTGCCTCTTCGAGTCTTTGGGCCAGCGGTTTGTAAAAATCCGGATTCTTGCCGATTCCCACTTTGATCACATGTTTCAGGTTATTGCGCATCTTCAGCTCCCGGGTGGCAGGAGCCGCATTTTTGATCTCTTTGCGGAACTTGTCGCGATCAATGATGGAAACCGGTTCTTCAAGCAGGTTCTGTACGCCTTGGGATTCGAGGTGCTCATCAATGATTCCCTGGAGCAATTGGCTTTCCTCCTTGGTGACCCTTAATTCCTCATCATCAGGGAACATGTTACGCGCACGAAGCCTCACTTCGTTAAAGAGCTTGAAGTCGGAAAAGAACTTCATAGCCCTGGTGTTAGGAAGCACAATGGCGACAGACTTGTTGAAGTTCTTCAGCAGTTCTTTGAACTGGTCCCTCAGGTCCAGGGGTTCAATGTGCAGCAAGGCTGCTTCGAGGAAGGCTTCCCGGTTATAGTTTCTATCCAGCTTAATAGATTTGAAGAAGTCCGTCAGTTTGGTATGGTTATGCTCCAGCTTCGGGTATTCTTCTGAAATATCTTTAAGGATATCGCTGCGCTTTATATCTCCGCCAAATATTTCCAGGGCCTGGATCAGGTATTCGGTGATTCCGTAATAATCCATGATAAAGCCAGCCTGTTTGCCCTTTCCGCTTCGGTTTACCCTGGCAATAGCCTGGAGCAGGTTATGCTCCTTGAGTGGCTTATCCAGGTAAAGACAGGATGCAATCGGAGCGTCCCAACCCGTCAGCAGCATATCTGAAACGATCAGGATGGCTGTATTATCAAATTTCTTCTTACCTGATTTCTCCCGTTCACTTTCATTTCCATATGGAAGTTTAAAATCATCCGTAACCGTCTTGATCTGCTCTGGAGCCACTACCCAAACAGGTTTCGGATCGCCAGGGTATTCTTTGTTCCAGTTCAGGGTCTCGTAGTATTCTTTAGCGATGTCGTCACTTTTAGGGGAGCCAATACTCACCACCACCTTGGTTTCGAAGCTGTGAACCCCTTCCGATCTGAGGCCTTCTATGATCTGCTTGTATCGGATGGCTGCATGCCGGCCATCTGTCACAAGCAGCGCTTTATGTCCATTGCGATGGATCTTTTCTGCAAAATGTTTCAGTAAGTGCCTGGCTATATCAGTTAACCGTTCCTTGGAGAGCTGGTACTTCTTGAGTGCCTTTTGTTTCAGCAGGGCTTTCTTTTCCTCAGACTCATTTCCAAACTTTGCTTCAAACTCAGCGTCCAGTTCTTTCTTTTTGACATCCAGCTTTGCTATGCCTTCATCGTATAATAGTTCAACTGTCGCCCCATCGGCCACTGATTCCTTTATTGTATAAACGTCCAGGTACTCACCTCCATAGAACTCCGCCAGGGTGGACTTGTCCTCCTTGGAGAGTGGGGTACCCGTAAAAGCAACGAATCTGGCGTGGGGAAGTACGCTGCGCATGAAGGCTGCAAGGAATCCATACTGCGACCTGTGGGCTTCATCTACCAGTACATAAAGGTTCTCCTTACTGGAAAGTTCTTCCAGATGTATCTCTTCACGGTCCCTTTCAATCCATTTTCCTTCAACCAGGATCTTGGTGATCTTGGTCAGGGTACCACCATTGATGGATTTTTCAATCAGGGTATTTTCATGCTCTTCCTGGGCGGTCTGATCTTCTTCGCCAGTCGTAGCTTCTTCTTCGGTTTCCTGGAACTTTTGAAGGGTGGTGGTAATGATGCTGCCGTAGTCATTGCGCAGTAGCTTATCCAGGTGCTTTACCGAACTGGCCTGCGCTACGTTTTTAAAGCCAATGGCTCTGAATGTGCCTGTAATTTGCTGATCCAGGTCCTTGCGGTCTGTTAATACCAGTACGGTAGGATTGTTGAAGCCATATTCGGGAGCCTGGAGCTTACGGGTGACATAGGCCATGGTGATGCTCTTTCCTGATCCCTGAGTGTGCCAAACCACCCCACCTTCGCCTTTTTGCAGCTTTTCGATGGTGCGGTTGGTGGCACGGATTTGCTGGTAGCGGGGAAGCTTTTTAATGGTTCTTCCTTCCTCCAGTTCAAAGATCACAAAGTGACGGATGATGTCCAGTAGCCTGTGCTTTTCAAAAAGGCTGTAAAGAAGCTTATCCTGCTCTATTTTTACTTCGGCTGGCACTTCACCCTTCTTCGTAATAAAGACCGAATAAAACGCCTGTGGTGAGCTTATAGCTCCGTATTTACCTCCAACGCCGTAGATGCCAGCCGTGATCTGGTTATAGTAAAACAGTTTCTCAGAATTGCCCTCGTAAAATCTAAGATCACTGTAGGCTTTGTCAAAGGCATTCTGCGCTCCAGGAGCCTTGCATTCAATAACCGCAATAGGGATGCCGTTTACAAACACCACCAGGTCAGGAATAGAGTTGAGGGTCTTACCGTGGCAGCGGAGCTGGTTTACGACCAAAAAGTCATTGTTCTCAGGGTTTTGATAGTCGATATAGGAGACAGGAAGGAATTCTTCCTTTCCGTTGACTACCTGCTTAACTGAAAAGGTTGCACCACGCAGCAGTTCCCAGGCGCTTTGGTTGATCTCCATAAGCGATGCGCCCTGGAGACCCGTTATTCGATCAAAGGTTTTTTGCAGGTTGGCTGTATTAATCCAGGGATTGATACGGGCTATGGCACTTAGGAGCCGATCCTTCAGGATCACTTCTGCGATATTTTCCCTTTCATCCTGGACGCAGCCATCGTAATACTGGTAACCCAGCCGCTGAAACAGCTCAATGGCAGGGAGTTCGCTATGGAGGTATTCGGCTGAATGGCTCATAAAGCAGGTTGATAGACTTTAAATTGGTCAGGCGTAACAGTTCTCCCCAGGTAGAACAGTGCAGACTCCAGATCCCGCATAGATACCGACGCATCACAGTTTGCAGCCCATTGCTTTAGCACCGCTCTGTACTCCAGGTATTGAGGAATATGTTTGTGGTTCAGGGCCGTTTTATAATGAGGCATCTTAGGAACGGCCAGATTGGGATACTCTGTGGAGAAAAAGAAAGTCCAGCCTTTCAGCACATTTCGGTCAATAATTGGGACGTGATCGGACGCTACAAAGTGCAGAACCTTAGAAACACCCACCAAGCTGTTGTTGATTACAGGAATTAATTGCTGTAACAGGTCTGGCAGCAGACTATCGTCTCCTTTTCGTAAAGATCTTAGCCTTCTTAAAAGTTTATCCTTATCGGCAATATAATGGACTTTGATAGTCGGGATCGTGGGCATCCAGGAGTACGTGCAGGCAATGATGCGCAGAAAATCCCCAAAGCTCTCCAGGGGTGAACTTCTAAAAAGATCGTAGGTTAACTGGTACCAGTTCGGTCCATCAGTCAACTCATAAACAGAAATACCATCGTCAGTGAACTTGAGAAGCCTTTGATAAACTTCCTGGTTAAGCTCAGATAAGTTGTTGTATTTGGCTGACTGAATCATGCAAGGACCTCGCTTTCGATTAGGTGGTTTACACGTAGCTTCCCTGTTAGAAGTTGCTGCATCAAACCCTTTTTCAGTTCTTGATAATTTTCTATCCTGATTTGTAGAATTTCCAGCTTTTCATCGATTGTGAGTAGAGTTGTGGCAATTTGTTCTTGCTCTTTTATTGGTGGAAAAGGAACTAATAATTGCGCCAGATCTCTTGAATAAATATGTACAACAGCATTACCTTGTCCCATTTTCCGACGTTGCTTGATCGCTAAATTACTGTTCAAAAAAAAGGAAAGGAATGCGCTACTACCCTCTGTTGGACTTAAAATTATTATGTCGCCACCAGCATATGCTTCTTGATTATCAAGATATGCAACACACTTCCCGATCTCCTCTAACGTTTCACCTGATCCTGCAAAGAGTATATCGTTTTCCTGGATCAATTTACTTTCCTGGGCAATCTCCGTTGGTATAAATGAGTAGAACTTTTTTATTATGTAATGATGGATGGTATAAATTTCACCATATCTGATACAAGGCAGTCCACTTTCAGTTAGCTGACTTTTAGTAATTCCTTTTCCTTTAGAGAACTCCCCAACCATAGACAATGGCTTAACTTCCCAACTCTCAGGTATCTCACCCAGCGGTGAGTCTTTGAACTGCGTATGACCAATGCCCTTGGTGAGTAACCGTTGCATCAGTCCTTTCTTCAGCTCCGTGGTTTGTGTGATCTGCTCTTCAATGACTTCGATTTTTTCATCAACGGTGGAAAGGATTTCAGCGATCATAACCTGTTCCTCAACGGGCGGCAACAGAATTGATAACGCCTTAAGAACTTCTAACCTTATGCCTTTCACTGTCGATCCAGACCCCAAAGAAGCAATTAGGTCACTTTTAAATTGAAACCAATGAAATAGATATTCAGTATGCAGTTCAACCTTAGGGAAAATGGCTTTTAGATCTTGATTTATGGCCACATCTTTATCAAACAATACGGCTTTCCCCAAGGCCATTCGTGTGGCGATAATGAGAGTGTTTGCTGGAATAATATTAGATGCACTATTTCGCAGCCCATCTTCAGTGATCGTTTCTTCAGTAGTTGATAAACGAAGTCCCTTAAGATCTTTCACAGTGGCCCAAGGCAGGTCTCCAAACCAATAGGAAGTGTTGTCTCTGGATGGGGTACCACCTCCTACAATCCTATCAAGAACATCACCCAGGAGTGCTTTCTTCCACATTTCAGGTACTTCAGTGTCCATTTGGCTCATATTCCCAGCTCATTTAAAAAGGTGGCTAATCTTTCATCGATCTCCCTTTCCCGCTCTTCCAACTTCTCCAGCTCCGCTTTCACATGATGCAGGTGGATCTCTGCTTCACGCTCACTCGTGTCAATGTAGCGGCTAATATTGAGGTTGTAGTCATTTTCACCGATCTCTTCAATTTTCACAAGCCTTGCGAACATTTCACTCACGCCATCATGAGCTGCTTTCAGGGCAAAATGATCGTAGGCTTCCACGATCTTGTTGATGTGCGGCTCCAGCAGTTCATTCTGGTTCTTTCCTTCCTTGTACTCTCCACTGGCATCCACAATGATCACTTTCCCCTTTAAATGCTTGGGCTTGGCTTTGTTGATAATCCAGATAGAGGCTGCAATGCCTGTATTATAAAAAAGTTTTGGCGGTAGTCCAATGATTCCCTCCACCAGGTCTTCTTTCAACAACTTTTCCCGGATAGTACTTTCTGCACCTCTACGGAACAGGGTACCATGGGGTAAGACCACACCCGCTTTGCCATCCTGCCGGAGAACAGCGATCATGTGCTGGAGAAAGGCCAGATCCGCATAGCCACGCGGGGGAATACCATACCGGAATCTCCCATACTTATCTACCACTACCTTGCTGTAATTGGGAATGATCTTCTTTTCCCTTCCACTGGCATCCAGCTTTGTTTCCTGGCTCACTTCGGCAGTGGTCCACCAGGCGTCCATGGAGAAGGGGGGATTAGCGATCACCCGGTCAAACAGCATCAGACCTTCGCCATCTATATGCTGGGGGTTTACCAGCGTATCACCTTTTCTCAAATCCGCATCCACGTAGTTATGCAGGATCATGTTCATTTTACCGATGGACCAGGTGCCGATGTTCTTTTCCTGGCCGCAAAGGGAAATGTTGACATTATTACCGACCCTACCTCCGGGAAGCCCGGAAACATACTTAGCTGATTCGATCAGCATACCGCCAGAGCCAAACGTAGGATCGTAAACCTTGTGCTTGGGCTGGGGCTTGATCAGCCGAACGATGGTGGTAACCACACCTCTGGGAGAGTAGAACTCTCCGCCCTTCTTTCCTGAATCGTCCGCAAACTGCTTAATGAGGTATTCGTAAGCGTCTCCCAGGATATCGGGTGTATAGAGGTCGGCATTCTTAAGCGATTGTTGGTTGAAATGGCGCAGGAGGCGCTGGAGCACTTCGTCGCTCAGCTTTTCCTTATCCCCAAACTTAGTAGCAGACAAAACGCCATCCAGGCTGGTATTCTCCCGTTCGATGGCGGCAAAGGCCTTGTCCAGGGCCACTCCAATGTTTTCGGTGTGCTTTTTCAGCTCTTCCCAGCGGGCCTCTTTGGGAATGAAAAAATAGGTTTCCTCCTCCGCGTCGCGCCGGCCCAGGCCGTCCTTCTGCATGAGGGTCTGAACTTCTTCTTCAAATACGTCATTGGCTCGTTTGAGGAAAAGAAGGCCAAATATGTAATTTTTAAAATCTGAGCTATCGATGGACCCACGGAGAATGTTGGCGCTATCCCAGAGCCAGCTTTCCAGGGTTTGCAGGTCGAGTTTTGGCATGATCACGTAAGATTGAGCTGCCAATTTACTCAATTGGTTATTAATATGGTAGTGGCCATAGGGGAAACGATTGACAGGGCACTAAGACAATCTGCTAATGAGTTACTGGGTTTTCAGCAGATTTATGGTATTATGAGGATCAATACTTGGAAGTTAGCTTGTTCTGATGCCTCCGTTGCAACCAACGCAATCATTGAGTTTGTGATGCTAATGGTACTCACTGGATTTTTGTAAACTTACTCTCGGCCTATTTATGATGTATTAAAGCCCTTATTGCCCCTTAACGCTTGGAAAGCAAGAACGCTTAACATGTTATGTTTAGCTTTTTTAGTCGGGAAAGTGTAAGATTGTTCGGACTCGTGCGGCCAGGCTCCAAAAGACAAAGCCCGTAGGAATAGAAGAGTGACTATAAATAAATAAGCCTGTCATCGCTAACGCTATGGTGAGCGAAGTCGTAAAGGTTGGAAAGAGTTTGAATAATTTGATCACTGAGCTTAATCGGACTCTAACCTTTATAGCGGCTTCGTCGGTATGCCGGGCTTTCGTGCTGACGCCTAGCTTGCTCTAATTGAGGATATATGGGCAATAAAGCCCTTCTACATTCTCAAAAGCTTCGGCAGATTATATGAGATCGTTCTTTAGGAAAATCTGATACCTCAACAACAAGATCTAGGGCGAAATAGCAATAAAAAATCGCTAAATATTCGTTTCTTTCTTTATTTTTGCCTAACACAACAATTTTATTGTGTTATGATACCTAACTTTATAGTAATTCCTGGCGCGCCTTGGCCGGTTCTCCCACCGGGGATTCACAATGCTACAATAGATGAGGTCAGGATAAGATATGCGACTAGCCCACATAGGGTTCATCTCTACAATGGGTTAATAGCAGGACTCGACAATATTTTCGGATCAGGGTGCGTCCAGATTTACTTGAATGGGAGTTTTATTACCGCCAAGCCGAAACCTAAAGACTACGAGGTCGCGTGGGACCCTCGGTTCGTAAACCCGGCCTCTCTAGATTCCTTATTTCTTGAATTTTGGCGAGGAACAGTCGAGCAGGCGAGAAAGTACGGAGGCGAGTACTTCCCATCGCACATAATTGAAGCGAAGTCAGCCAAGAAGTTCATTGATTTTTTCCAGCAAGAGAAACATACTGGCCAGCCAAAAGGTATCATAAGAATTGAAAACTACTTAAAAGGTGGAGGTGTTATATGATTACGAATGAAAGACAATACAAGGTCACAAAGGCTGAGGTTGTTAAGTTCAAAGAGGCGTTAGACGGCTTCGCAGAAGACTCTGTTACTCAAAAGGATGTGCATCCTTTGATTTTAGAAGCTCAAAGACAAGCTT
>DASTPZ010000116.1:0-5226 GCA_035761965.1 Flavisolibacter sp.
CTATTCTAAACAGCAGTGCCTGTGTTCTGGGTACTTGCTGGTAGGAGAGAAAATCCCAAAGCAGCTTTACCTCCCCCATTACCTTTTTGCCTGCTTTGTATCTTTTCGACAGGCCAACAAGCCCACTCTGCTGCCAGTTGCTCAAACCCTTGAGCTGGCTTATTCGGTTGAACCGGGATTGATAGTTCTGCTCATAACCGCCCGATAAGTAAAGCGAGCCTTTGAGCTTCCAGTCCAGGTAGCTCCTCAGGCCTATGCCCTCGTGGCTGACCGAGATACGGTCCCAGCTCCTGCCCCAGCCCAGCCTATAGCTCAGGCCAATCCCCAGGGCGCTTTTGTCGTTGAGCTTGTAGCCCAGTTGCGCCCCCAGCTCAGAGGTAACCGGGAACATGAAGCGCGCCCGCTTGCTTTGTATGTTAAGGCCGTATTCGAGCCGCTTTAAAAAAGACTTGGTCTTTTGTCCATTAGGCTTAAAGGAGGGCAGCTCTCCCTCGCTTGCACTGCCAAGGGAACCTTGTGATAGTGATTGGGCTTTTTGCTTGAGTGCACTTAGCTGCCCCTGGGCTGCTTGCAGGTTTTGCTGCAGGGCCGCTCTTACTGCAGAGGAATTGCCAAAGCGGTCCTGGAGGGCCTGGCTTACCGAAGCCCTTGTTTGCAGGCCTGCAAGAGAGGCCGGGGAAACATCACCGCCACCGGGAAGGGCAAAGAGCGATCCGAGCTGGGAATGCTTGGCAAAGAAAGACTTAAACTGGGGCAGCCGCTGCACGGCCTCTAAAAGCTTTGCTTCCAGCTTGGAGGGGTCTTCCCAAAGGGATTTGTACTCCTTTAGCTGGGCTGAGTAGTAGTAGGCCTGCTTTTGCAGGCTCTTGAGCTCCTTTACCATGTCCAGCGAGGAAAGCTGTTCTTTGAGCTGGCGGGTCCGGGCTGCCACCTGCTTTCGCACCTGTTCAGAAGCATTGAGCGATTGCTGCAGTTGCCCATAGCCTTCAAGGGTGCGCGCAAGCGAGGCGTTGTCCTTGAGCAAGGGATTGTCTTTCAAAAACGAAAGCGAGGTAGTCAGCGAATCCAGCCTGGAGGAGTAAAGGGAGGAAGAAGGCAAAGCCCCTGAGGGTGCTTTTCTAAGCGCCGCATAGTGCGCATCCATCCCCTCGAAGAGCTGCTTTGCCTTGAGGGAATCTTTTTTATACAACTTCCTGTAAAGCTTTTGCTCGCTTTTCTCCAGTTTAGAAAGGTAACGCCGGGTGGCTTTGTTAAGACCAGCCCTGATCTCTCCGCTTCGTTTGGAAAGCGCGCCAAATATTTCTTCCGGAGAAGAGAGGACTTTATCAAGCGCGGCAGAGGCATCAGACTCCTGCTGGCTATGGCATAAAGTAGGAGAAAGTGCCAGCAGCAGGGCCGCCATAAAGAACGACAGCAGTTTTTTCAGGCTCAAAGCAGTTAGTTTATATAGAAAAAGATTTATCGCCTAAGCGAACCCATCTATCACTAAAGCTAAAGAAAATATATTTTCCTCAGCATAAATATTTATGAACATTCATGCCATCATGAAGGAAAGCCCGACGACTGTTCAATAGTCGATCTTACCAGACTTTCAAGTTAACTTAAATCGTCGCGCTCCTGTATCGAACGGGTAGTCTTTTTAATGATCCGCCGGTCTTTAATATCCGGATCTATTAAAAAGATCTGAGAAGCTTCTGGCCGATGCAGCTTGTTCTATCCTGTCGTTTTTTTGACCCACCGGATACTAGCCGCTTTGGGCTAATTTGCGGGCCGGCCCTAAGGCCCTGACCAGCATCATGAACTTATTCACGAACACCGGCGGCAACGATCCGTTGCCGCTCACACCATCGGCGGATACACAGCGGATCATCGTGCTCAGGCAATTCCGCTTTCACAAAAAACTATGCATCGAGCTGTACGAGGCCCTCACCAGCCGCGAAGGCAGGATCAAGAACCCGCTGAAGCTGATGGATCCCCTGAACCTCGTCTGGCGAACAGAAGACCCCCTCCTGCTCAAGTTTTACGCGGGCCTCATGCGCTTCCAGCACAATCCCACAGCCGAAACGGACACCACTGCTATCGCCGCCGCCCGGGCCGTGCTGCAAAATCCGCAGGGTTTCAATTTTTTCTACCACGACAGGGAGTTTTCGGAAAATGTAACTGCCGGAAGCCTGCGCCGGATAGAGCCGGGCCCCGAGGTGGAAGAAGGCAGGGTGCTCGTTGTTAAAAAAGACAAGGAATACGAGATCAGGCTATCGTTCCGGATCGAAGGCCAGGATCTAACCTGGGAAGAGCTGGATCTCCGCTATGATCTTTTTTTCTTCCGGGCAGACCGCCTGCACCTACTTGCCGACCTGCGGCTCCTGCAGCTGGCACGCTCCTTTCAACCCGGCAAGGCCATCAGGGTTCCCGAGCACCAGTTCAACAGCTTCAGGCAGGATGTACTGGCCAGGATCGAAGACAGGGTTCGTATCGATTATACGCATATTGGTCCGGCCACCGATGTGCAAATGGAAGAAAGCGGGCTGAAAGGAGCACAGGAGGCTCTTATCTACCTGTCAGAACAGCCACCTTATGTATTGATCAATCCTGTGATGCGCTATGGCAGCGTTGAAGTACCCGTGCTAAGTAAAAGACAGGTGCTCCTGCCCGATGGCAAGGGCAATACCTTCCGGCTCGAGCGCGACGAGCATTACGAGATCAACCTCATCGCCCTCCTGCTGCAGCAGCATCCCGATTTTGAAGAGCAGCTGGAAAGCGACCTGCAGCATTTCTATCTTCACAGGGACCGCTTTCTCAATGAAGGCTGGTTCCTGCAAGCCTTCGACAACTGGAAGAGCCGCGGCATCACAGTCCTGGGCTTTGAAGCTATCAAGGGCAATAAGCTCAATGCGAACAAGGCTTCCATTTCTGTACGGATCGTCAGCGGCATCAACTGGTTCAAAACCGAAATAGATGCCCGCTTTGGCAAGCAGAAAGCCGCGCTGCTGCAATTAAAGAAAGCGGTAAAGAACAAAAGCAAATACGTACAGCTCGACGATGGCAGTCACGGCCTGCTGCCCGAAGAATGGCTGGAAAAGCTTTCCGGCTTTTTTGCCACCGGCGAGCTGGTGGACGAGGAGCTACGCACACCCAAATACCAGTTTGCCACCATCGGGCAGATGTATGAAGACAATATGATCGATGAGGAAGTGAAGAACGAAGTAAGTTCCTACAAGCAAAAGCTAGGTGCAGCAGCGAACATAGCGCCCATACCTGCACCAGACGACCTGCAGGGAAACCTCCGGCCCTACCAGCTGCGCGGACTGGCCTGGCTGAATTACCTCGACGATCAGAATTTCGGCGGCATACTGGCCGATGACATGGGCCTGGGAAAGACCGTTCAGCTGCTTGCCTTTGTGCTGCATATAAAACGCAAGCACGAAAATGGCACGCACCTCCTGGTGGTGCCTACTTCCCTTTTATTCAACTGGACAGCCGAAGCAAAAAAATTTGCGCCTTCCCTGCGGATCCTCACCCTTCATGGCGGCAGCCGCCTGCGCGACCCGAAACAATTTTCAGGCTTTGATATCGTGCTCACGTCCTACGGCACCCTGCTTTACGATATACATATCCTCAAGGCTTTTGAATTCAACTATGTGTTCCTCGACGAATCGCAGCAGATCAAAAATGTAGACAGCCAGCGGTACCAGGCTGCAAGGCTGCTGAGATGCCGCAACCGCATCGTGCTCACCGGCACACCGGTGGAGAACAATACGATGGATCTTTATGCGCAGCTTTCATTTGTGCTGCCGGGGCTCCTGGGCAACTACCGGTACTTCCGCGACGTATATGCCATACCGATCGACCAGTACGGAAACCGCAAGCGCTACCTGGAGCTGCAGGAAAAAGTGGCTCCCTTTATCCTGCGCCGGACCAAACAACAGGTGGCAGGGGAACTTCCTTCAAAAACCGAAACCGTTCTGTATTGCGAGATGGAGGCGCCGCAACGAGCTATTTACGACGCCTACGAACAGCAGCTGCGTGATTACCTGGCGGGTAAAACGGAGGATGAGCTTACAAAGAATACCATTCATATCCTTAAAGGGCTGACCCGTCTCCGGCAGATCTGCAACTCGCCAAGGCTGATCGAGGAGGAGCAGAACTTCGCGCAAGGCTCTGCCAAGATCAACAGTCTGCTCGAGCAGCTCGAGCACCGTTGCAGCAATCATAAAGTACTCGTTTTTTCACAATTCGTAGGCATGCTTGAGCTCATACAGGAAGGACTCCTGAAGCTTGGCATCGGTCATGCCCTGCTGACCGGTTCCACGCAGGACCGCGCTGCTG
Source organism: Flavisolibacter sp. (assembly GCA_035761965.1). Lineage (GTDB taxonomy): Bacteria > Bacteroidota > Bacteroidia > Chitinophagales > Chitinophagaceae > Flavisolibacter. The sequence goes on from DASTPZ010000116.1 coordinate 4,327, forward strand.
TTGTAGACAGCTTTCGCACAGACCCTGGGGTGCGCGTATTCCTTATTAGCCTCAAGGCCGGCGGCACCGGGCTTAATCTCACCGAAGCAGATTATGTATACCTTGTTGATCCATGGTGGAACCCCGCAGTGGAAAACCAGGCCATAGACAGGGCCTACCGGATCGGGCAGGATAAGAACGTGGTGGCCGTACGGCTGATCTGTCCGGGCACCGTTGAAGAAAGAATGATGCAATTGCAGGAAAGAAAAAGGCGGCTGGCGGAAGGGTTGGTAAGGGAAGATGATAAGCTTACCAACAGTGAGCTGGCAGGTCTAATCAAGTGAACAGCCTTTGAGAAGGCCGGACTTACAGCTGCATGCTCTCCGATTTGTGAAATGTGGTAAAAAGAGTATGTTCTTCGATTTAGGAGATATAGTGAAGCAGGCACGCTGTTCTACCTTTAGTGAATAGGTGATTGATCACACCCTTTGACCTGTAGTTTGTTATAAGATGTTCATACCCTCCGACCTGTGGTTTGTTACAAATAAGCCTACCCTTCGAGCGGTAGTTTATTACATAATAAGCACGCTCTCCGACCTGTCATCCCGACGAAAGGAGGGACCTGAGCGGTGGAACCATACCGTGCCAGTGCAAATAAAGCATCACCCACATTGTCCCCATAGCCATAAAATCGAGCATACGCCCAAAGCGCTCTGGCATTACAGCACAGCTATACCCCCCTTTTCTACAATAAGTAATAAAGTGAGCAGACCCACCGAGCTGTCATCGCGACAAAAGGAGCGATCTGAGGTTTGGAGCCAAGATGGGCCAGAGAAATAAGTGCTTCTTTGCGAGCTTGCCCAGTAGCGATAGGGACGTACAAGGGAGTGACACAACAAAAGCTTTATGGTAGCTGCACAG
>DASTPZ010000117.1:0-4298 GCA_035761965.1 Flavisolibacter sp.
GAAGATGCGTTCCGCTTCAACCGGGTCGAAGCCGATGCCGTTGTCCTGTACCTCGATGAGGTGGTAGGGCCGGTACTTCATTTCATTGGGTATGGGCAGGGAGTCGTCGGAAGTATCAACCAGGCTCGCCTTTACCTTTACCTCAGGTGGTACATCCTGTTTGCTATACTTGATGGCATTGCCCACGAGGTTGAGGAAGAGTTGCTGGAGCTGCCTGCGGTGGCCCCTCACCACGGGCAGCGGCCCTATGGTAATGCTTGCTTTTTTCTCTGCGATGGCCAGGTCCAGGTCCTCAAGCACAATGGCAAGCTTCTGGTTCAGGTCGACCATCTCTTCCAGCATGCCGCCGCGGCTTACATGCGAATAGGTAAGCAGGTCGTCGATCAGGGTATTCATACGGCCGGTGGCCTGTGTTATTTTTTCAAAATAGATCCTGTCCTCAGGAAAGAGCTTGTCCTGCAGGCGGTTCCTGATGCGATCGGAGAAAAGCTGGATCTTTCGCATCGGTTCTTTAAGATCGTGCGAGGCTGCGTAGGCAAATTCTTCGAGGTTCTGGTTGGAGCGGGCAAGCTCGCGGTTGGTACGCGAGAGCGCTTCGTTGGCCATTTCGAGCTCATAGGTTCTCAACGCCACCAGCTCTTCGATCTTTCGCCTGGCGAGCACCTGTTCGGTTACTTCGGTGGCCATGGCCATTACGCTGTTGATGCTGCCATCAAGGTCCCTTATCGGCTCAAAGCTGAAATTGACGTAAACCGTCCCGGTCTTGCCCTTCCTTGGAAGACTAGCCGGTCTTTCCATACCCTGTTGCGCCTGCCCAGTGGTAAGCACATGTGTAAGCAGCTCTTCATAGCCCTCGTTCCTTGCTTCAGACACAGCTTCAAAAAGCGGCTTGCCCAGAACGCCCTCTGCATCTATGCCCCATAGCTCGAACATTCTTGTATTGGCTACTTCGATCACAAAATTCCTGCCCCGTAGTATGCACATGGCCACCGGCGCCTGCAGGATAATATTGCGCAGGTTGCGCTCGCTCTGCCTTACGGCTTCTTCAGCTTTGCGGCGTTCGCTGATATCGGTGAACAGCAGCGCCACCTTATGGCTGCCTGCTCCGCCAAAAGGAAATGCATATACTTCAAACCAGCGGCCCATGGCCTCTGATCCTTCCGTGAACCGGACGGCTTCGCCGGTCCGCACAACCTTGCCATAAAGCTCAAGCCAATGCGATTCTAGTCCGGGTACGAGCTCCAGCGCAGTTTTTCCTTTTGCATTTTTCAGACCGGTTTGCTTTTCAAATACCGGGTTGGTTTCCATAAAGCGGTAGTCGAGCGGCTTGCCTTTATCGTCAAAGATCATTTCGAGCACGCAGAAGCCCTGGTCCATCGATTCAAACAGGTTGCGGTACTTGGACTCACTTTCTTTTACTTCAGTCAATGCCTTTACCTGCGGTGTTACATCGTGACCTACGCTGAAAATACCACTGGCCTTTGTTCCGCCGCCTTCTTCATACAGCGGCTTATATACAAAATCGAAATACCTGGTCTCCTGCCTGCCAAACTTTTCGAAGGTGATGGGGAATTCGTAAGCATAGAATGGCTGACCTGTGCTGCGTACTTCTTCCAGCAGGGCGATCAGTCCCTGTGCCTGCAGCTCGGGAAGCGCTTTCAGCAAGGGTTTACCGATCACGTCGGCCGTTCTTCCCCATACTTCGAGCAGGCCTTCATTCGCCAGCTCTATAATATAGTCATCTCCCTTCAGCACGCCTATGATCACCGGCGCATTCATAAAAAGGCTGTAAGCTCTTTCCAGCCCGTCTTTAGCTTTTTCAGCAGCCGGGGTGTTGATCTCTTCGATCGTTTGAACGATGTATTCCACTTCGCCCTTGTTGTCGATCACTGGTACGTTAAAAACCTTGCAGGTATTTTTATTCTCCTCTCTGCTTGCGGCTGGGAAGGGGCAGAAGGGGATCTGATGAGATGATTTTTCTGACAGGACCCGCGCGAAAGAGGCCGTCATGTGGGCTTCCAAACCTATGGCGGCCGCAGCAGGGAAGAGCTCGAAATAGCCACGACCAACAGCTTCTGCTTTTGCAAGGCCCCTGCTTTCCAGGAAATCCCTGCTTGCAGCATGAATGGTGAACCTGGGTGCATCGGGCAGCAAAACGATACCGATGCCCGGCCTGGCTTCAAATAATCTGGTATCTGTCAAAATAGGTTGCGATTGGTTAAGGATTCGATCCGCTGTTTAAATATACTCGAATAATGTGTTGCATGGCGAATATAACATGTATACAACAGCAACAGCATTGATGAGCTCCACCCATCAAGCGGACTCTTCCTTGTGTACCGGCTTTATATGCGAGAGGTCAGGCATCTCTTCCATCGTCCAGCGTGAGTACGATCTTTCCTTTTGTTCTGCCCGTTTCGATCTGCTGGTGTGCCTCTGCAATATTGTCGAGCGAAAATTTTTTCGAGATGTGTGGCTCCAGCTGGCCCTGCTCCAGCAGGCCCGCAAGGGCTTCCATATCGGCACCGCTCGACTGCACGAGGTAATTCTTTGCTTCGATGTCCCTTTCAGCTGCCGATCTCAAAACATCCTCCTTTACACCGCCTACTATGGATACCAGCTTTCCTCCATGCCTGATGGCCTGAAGGGATGAAAAGGTCGTATCCCCGCCAATGGGATCGAACACCAGATCGACTTCCAAACCTGCATAGGCTGGGCTCGACCGGTAATCAATAAAATGGTCCACGCCCAGCTCTTTCAGAAAGCCTTCATTGGCCGCAGAGGCGGTACCCGTTATTTTAGCTCCGAGGTGCTTTGCTATCTGCACGGCAAAATGCCCTACACCACCGGCCGCGGCATGCATGAGCAAATGCTGTCCCGGTTGCAGCCTGGCCTGGTGAACCAGCACCTGCCAGGCGGTGAGCGCAGCCAGGGTAGTGGCTGCCGCCTCGGCATGGGTACAGTTGAGCGGCTTGATAGCCAGGTGATCTGCAGGCGCCGCCACATATTCCGCATAGGCCTTACCGTGGCCGGGAAAATTGACCATCCCGAATACTGCATCGCCTTCGCGGAATTTTTTTACTTCGCTGCCTGCCGCTAAAACCACACCGGATATATCCCATCCAAGCACAATGGGCGGGTCTTCTTTCAGCGATCCATAAAGAGCGCCGCCCTTTCGGGTTTTTATGTCCACGGGGTTGATGCCGATCGCGTACACCTTTACCAGCACTTCATTCTTTGCCGGTGTTGGTATTTCGAGCCCGGCCAGCTCCAGCTGATCGACGCCGCCGGGCTCTTTTAATATGATTGCTTTCATTATGCTATGATTTGCTGTTCTTAATGTACATCGGGCTTTGCCTGAAAGCGCTCAATCCTTTATCATCTCTTCCTCTTCGCCAAAAATATAACGGTTGAACCATTGCCAGTTATGCCATACGGCCGCCAGCCTTTCCTTTGGCTTATTGATACCATGGCCAAAGCCCTTGTAGATAATGAGCTTTGATGGCACATTACGGTCCTGCAATCCCCTGTACAATTCGTAAGCATTCGGTACAGGCACCCGCCTGTCGAACTCTCCATGCTGGATGAGGGTGGGTGTGCGGGCATTGTTGATATTGGTCATGGGAGAGGTCTTGCGGTAAATTTCCATGTCCTCCCATGGGGTTGCCTGCAGGTATTGCCGGGTGAAAGGTGTGATATCGGTATTGACATAGTAGGTGACCCAGTTGGATATGCCTGCACCCACCGATATGGCCTTGAACAGATGGGTATTGGTGGTAAGGAAGGCCGAGATATAGCCGCCCTGGCTCCAGCCCATGCAACCCATGCGGGCCGTATCGACGATGCCTTTGGCTGCGAGGTGCTCCACGCCGCTCACCACATCCCACATATCGCCAACCCCCAGGTTGCGAATATTAAGAGAGCGGAACTTTTCACCATACCCGGCGCTGCCCCTGTAGTTCACACGCAGCACGAGCGCGCCTTTTTCAACCCACTGCATAATGGGATAAACGTAAGAGGGCGTAGGCTCGGGCAGGTCAATGCCCACGGGTCCGCCATGGATCACTACAAGCAGTGGGTAGCGGCGGCCTTTTTCCAGAACACGAGGCTTCAGCAGAACGCCTTCGATGGTGGTGCCGTCCTTGCTCTTCCAGCTGACGACCTCGTTCACGGGCGTGTTCCAGCTCTTTATCTGCGTGGTCAGATTGCTGATGTTCTTAAGCGAACCGTTCCAGCTGCCTGTATAAATCTCATTCAGCTCGCCATACCGGCTTCCCCATACGGCGAATTTATCCGTA
>DASTPZ010000118.1:0-21001 GCA_035761965.1 Flavisolibacter sp.
CCGGGCGAAGACAACGGCAAGAGCAAACCCCTGCCGCGCTCCGCATATAAGACGGTGAGCGGAAAGAAATGTACTAGCGAAAAATAAAATGAGGGGAAGGCACCTGTTGACAACTGAAGATATCAATGCCTAATGTTCATAGCACAATCAAGAGCAAGGGCTGGTTCGAATTTTTCATTCCTGCCGGAGCCGGGCCCTTAGCTCCTCTTCATTGGTGAGATCGAGCCTCAAAGGCGTTATCGATACATAACCGTTCTCCACCGCCCAGCGGTCGGAACCTTCCTCTGCCGGCTGCAGCGGTGTTACCGTAAACCAGTAGTGCTTGCGGCCCAGGGGATCTACACCCGGTACGATGGTGCCATCGTAAAGCCGCACCGATTGTCTTGTCCAGACAATGCCCTTTGGCTCCGGCGGGAAATTGACATTGAACAGGCTCAATCCATCGGTGGCCAGCAAGATCCTTAGGGTCTCTTCCACGTATTTATCCAGCGAATCGAAATCAGGCTCGGTATTGCCCACCGGCGTGCTGAGCGCAATGCCCTTGATGCCGAATAACACCGCCTGCTTGGCAGCGGCCAGCGTGCCCGAATGCCACATGGAATTACCCAGGTTGGGTCCCATGTTGATGCCAGACAGCACCACGTCGATCTTATTGTACAAATGCGTGCCCAGGGCCACGCAATCGGCCGGTGTGCCATTCACCCTGAAGGCATCGATGCCCTCGAAAACGATGGGTGATTTTTTATAGGAAAGCGGTCTCGAATGCGTGACCGCATGACCCATGGAGGACTGCTCCACGTCGGGGGCCATCACCGTGACCTCGCCAAAGCGCGATGCAGTTTTTGCCAGGGCGGCTATGCCGGGACTGTAAATGCCATCGTCGTTCGTGATCAGTATCCTCATGCCCTCAAGCCTCATATTTTCATGCCATGTGGGCTGGTACAATTTTATCCATCTCTACCGTACAAGTAAGCCTATGAAGTTTGTTCATTTATTTCACAACCCCGGCGCAGGCGATGAAGAACATGAAAAGGAAGACCTGGTCTCGCTGCTGCGTTCGCATGGCTATGACTGTAGATATTCATCCACAAAGAAAAAGCCCTGCGATGCTCCTGATAAAAATGCAGACTTCCTGGTCATTGCCGGGGGTGACGGCACCGTTAGAAAAGTGGCCAAGCAGGTGCTTAACCGCAGAACGGCAGAAAAGTCCTGGCCCCTCGCCCTGCTTCCCCTCGGCACGGCGAATAATATTGCCTCCACACTCGGAATCGGCGGCGATGCACATTCGATCGTGGACACATGGCAACGCCAAAAGCTGCAGGCTTTTGACATAGGCTGGCTGGAAGGCATCGACGATGCTTCTTTTTTTATCGAAAGCTTTGGCTATGGACTCTTCCCCTTACTCATGAAAGAGATGAAAAAAAGCGGCAGGAACGATAAGGGCAGTCCCGAAGAAAGACTTGCAGCGGCCCAGGAGCTTCTTCACCAGCTGATCCTTTCTTACAAAGCAAGGGCTTGCAAGCTCGAGATCGATGGCACCGACCACTCAGGCTCTTTCCTGATGGTCGAGGTCATGAACACAAGGTCCATCGGGCCCAATCTTTTTCTTTCGCCGCAGGCAGATCCCGGTGATGGACGGTTCGAGATCGTATTGATAAGGGAAGAAGAAAGAAGAGCTTTCGCGGATCATGTGCTCGGCATGAGAATGGGCAAAGAGGAGACTTATCCCTTCTTTCATCTTCCGGCCGACAGGGCCAGGATCCGCTGGCAGGACAGCGATGTTCATGCCGACGACCGGCTGGTACGTGCGATCCGCCACAAGGCCGTGGAAGTGCAGCTCAAACAGGGATTGCTGCAGTTTTTTGTTCCCTGAGATTTTATAGAGCACCTGTCTTTCCCTGCAGGCCTGGCTTTATCGCTTGATATCCTATTACCTGCCTGCTCCGGGCAGCCTCGATAAGCCAGGTAAAGAGCCCTGACGCTTATTCGTGAATGAAGCCTTCACGATTCTTGGCAGGGCCATGCTGCTCCCTCCTATCTTTGCCGGATGAAGATCTCCCTCTGGTCAATCGGCAAGGCCCATGATCCTTATGTAAAGGATGGCATCACCGAGTTCACCAAAAGGACGTCGAGGTATTTCCCTATCGACTGGAACATTATTCCCGTTCCAAAGAATGCGGGATCGATGGCACCGGCCGATCTCAAAAAGAAAGAGGCTGAGATCATACTCCAGCTGCTCAAGCCCGATGACTATTTGATCGCGCTTGATGAAAGAGGCAAGCCTCTCAGCTCCGAAGGTCTTTCGCAGTTCTTACAGGAAAGGGCCACGGCGAGCACAAGAAGTCTTGTTTTCCTTATTGGCGGGGCATTCGGGCTCGATGCCCAGGTGCTGGCCAGGGCCAGGCTGCAATGGTCCCTTTCTTTGCTTACCTTTCCGCACCAGCTCGTAAGGCTCATCCTGGCCGAACAGGTTTACCGGGCCTGCACCATCTTGCATAACGAAAAATATCACCATAAATAACCATGCAGCTCGACATCACCACCATCATTGTCATCATCACCACCATCGTTTCCATCAGCGGCTTCAGCCGGCAACAGACCATCGATGACTTAATCTTCTACCCGCCTGCCGTACAGCGCGGGCAGGTTTTCCGTTTTATCGGGCATGGCTTTATTCATGCCGATGTTTTTCACCTGGTCTTCAATATGGTGGCTTTATATTCTTTTGGACAGGTAGCCGAACAGGCGTTTACGATATCCTGTGTTTTTGGCAGCATGGGCAAGGTGGTCTACCTGCTGCTCTACCTGTCGGCCCTGGTGGTGGCCAGCCTTCCCGATTATTTCAAGTACAAGGACAGCTATCATTTCAAAAGCCTGGGCGCCTCCGGTGCCGTATCGGCAGTGATCCTCGCAACGGTGATCTTCTTTCCGAAAGCACCCATGGGACTGCTTTTTCTTCCCATCGAGATCCCGGGTTACCTGTTTGCGATCATCTATATAGGTGTATCCGTCTACCTCGACCGGAAAGGTGGGGGCAATATCAACCACGGCGCGCATTTCTGGGGGGCAGCCTATGGTGTGGTCTTTACCATCGTCTGCTGCCTGCTTTTTGCCAATGCCTTTGACGTATACCTCAATTTTACAGAGCAGATGAAAAGCTCAAGCGCCTTCAGTCCTTTGATATGTGATTTCTAAAACGCTTTGCGTGGCATCGGTTAGACGGAACCGGTCGTCGATGCGCATGCCAACCACCCAGACGATCCGCTGATCGGATTCAAGTACCCAGACCGCTTCCTTCCTGTTCTTGGGCAGCTTTTGATCGATAAAGAACCGGGCGAGCTTTTTCTTTTTACGCTGTCCGAAAGGATAGAAATAATCACCCTCCTTCCACTTACGGAGCAGCAAGGGATATTTGACCAGCTTTGCATCGACCTGCGCAATCGAGGCGTCGGTTTGCAATACGGATCTTTCTTTGCTGACCCTCCTCAGCGAGAGCAGTCCGCCTGCGAACAGGACTGTTTTTTCTTCCTCCTCTATCGCGATCGAAGGAGCCTCGCCGCTGCGTGGGGCGAGTATAAACCAGTTGCGGTGTTTGATCAGCTGCCAGGCTTCGTTCTGTATGAACCTGCCCGAAGGCGCAGTTGCCAGCTTGATCACTTCCCCTACCTGCTTTTCACCAAAGCCATAATCGGTAATGATCTCGTAAATAAGCGAGGTATGGCTGTAGCGCATCAGCTCTTTTACCGGTATGCGTATTTCGGAAGGCAGCTTTTTACAAAGCTTTTCCTTCAGCTGCCGCACCGAAAGGAGGTAAAGCGCTTCGATCTTTTGCATACGGCCAATATTGTCTAGCAGGTTATCTTCCACCTTCGGGTAAACCTCCGCAATAGCAGGCAGCAGCTGCAACCTGAAAAAATTCCTTGTATATTTCGATGAGCTGTTGGAAGAATCTTCCACCCATTCAAGACCGCAATCGCTGGCAAAGCGGAGGATCTCGCTTCGCCTTGTCCCGAGCAGAGGCCGCAGCAGGCGTCCATCTTCATGCGTGGCAGGCATACCGGTAAGTCCGGGCAATCCCGTTCCCCTGAAAAAATTCATCAGCAGGGTTTCAATATTGTCATCGGCATGATGTGCAAGCACAACGGCAGCCAGGCCCCTTTCCTCTCTCAGCCTGAAGAACCAGCTATAACGCAGGTAACGCGCCGCTTCCTGGATGGAACATTTTTCTTTTTCCGCATGGGCAGCCGTTTTAAAACGCTCGGTGATCACCTCAACGCCATAACGCAGCCCGAGGCTTTTCACAAAAGCCTCATCGCGGTCGCTCTCCTCCCCGCGAAGCCCGAAGTTTCCATGCGCGATCAGGAAGGGAAAACCCGCCCGGTGACAAAGCTCGCAAAGCACAACGGAGTCCACACCGCCGCTTGCCGCAAGCAGGAGCCGGCTGCCTGCCCGCAGCGGGTGCTGTTTAAAAAAGGAAAGAAAACGCCCGGACAGATCCATAGGCAGCAAAGAAACAAATGTATTGGTTAGAAATGCATATTGGGGAGGCATCAATAAACAAGGTCTTCGTAAGCCGATCGCAGCTCGCTGTAGGCATGGTTATCACCGAGCTCTTTGGCCTTTTCCATGCCCTGCTCATACCACTGGATGGCAAGCACGGTCTCGCCGGTGCGTTCAAGCAGCTTGGCCAGGTGGTAATAGCTGCCAATGTAGCCGGGATCGCGCTGCAGGATGGCCTCAAAATGCTGCCTCGCCTGGGCTTCGTCGCCCAGCTTTACATATTCCAGCGCCAGTGCATGCTCCACAAAATTATCGGCAGGATTGGCTGCCAGGAATTCAGTTAATTTCTCTATCCGGTCCATGGTCTCCCTTGTAGTGTTTGGTTATATTTGCAGCTTATATTTGCATAAACTTTATTAGTTGCATAAACAACTAACTAATAATTTTCCTAAATTAGCTATATGAAAATTCTAGTTTGTATAAGCAAGACGCCAGACACCACGGCAAAAATAGCTTTCAGCGATAACAACACGAAATTCGCGGAAGCAGGGGTGCAATGGATCATCAATCCTTATGATGAATGGTACTCGCTGGTACGCGCCATCGAACTGAAGGAAGCGGATCCCGGTTCCACGATCCATCTTGTGACCGTTGGCGGCGCCGATGCTGAGCCCATCATCCGCAAGGCCCTGGCACTGGGCGGCGATGAGGCCATCCGAATCAATACCGAGCCGCTTGAGAGCTACCAGGTAGCGGTGCAGATCGCTGAAATAGCCAGGCAGGGCGGCTACGATATCGTCTTTACCGGAAAGGAAACAATCGATTACAATGGCGGCGCAGTAGGCGGTATGATCGCGGAGCTGCTCGACCTTCCCTATATCACCCAGGCTACCGGCTTTCAACTGAACGGCACAACGGCTACTGTGAAGAGGGAGATCGAAGGCGGCGAAGAAACCGTTGAGGTTTCGCTCCCGGTTGTGATCGGCTGTCAGAAGGGAATGGCCGAAGCGCGCATTCCGAACATGAGGGGCATCATGGCTGCCCGCACCAAGCCACTGAAGGTAGTAGAGCCAACAAGCAATGAGGCGCTCACGGCTTTCAGCAGCTTCGGACTTCCGCCGGCAAAAGCAGGTGTGAAGCTGGTTTCGCCCGACAATGTCGAGGACCTTGTGCGCCTGCTTCACGACGAAGCAAGAGCCCTCTGAGTTCATTCACCCATTTTTATCCCATTCAAACAATATACAATGAGCGTTCTGATATTTATAGATCATATAGACGGACACATTAAAAAAGCTTCTTTTGAAGCACTGAGCTATGGCGCCAAGCTGGCGGAGCTGGAAGGCACATCTGCCGAAGCCGTTCTGCTCGGTTCGGTGAACGACGACCTTGCCTCCCTCGGACAGTATGGTGTAAAAAAGATACACCAGGTGCAGCATGAAAACCTGGCACAATTCGACTCGCAGGTATATACCAAGGTCATAGGACAGGTAGCGGAGCAAACCGGTGCAACAACGGTTGTGTTCTCCAACAATTCAAGCGGTAAATCACTCGCCCCCAGGGTAGCCGTCCGCCTCAAAGCCGGGCTGGTAGGCGGTGCCACAGGCCTTCCCGATGCAGGCAATGGAAACGCGATCAGGAAAAATGTTTTTTCCGGTAAGGCCTTTGCCAATGTAACCGTGCCGGCCGGTAAAAAAGTAATCGCACTCAACGTAAATGCTTTCCCGATCACACAATCGGAAGGCAGCGCCGAGGTGGTTTCCTTTTCAGCCACGGTAGATGCACCAAAAGTAAAAACGGTGGGCAGCACCAAAACATCCGGAAAGGTAGCGCTTACCGAAGCCGATGTAGTAGTGAGCGCGGGCCGCGGGCTCAAAGGTCCAGAGAACTGGGCCATGGTTGAAGACCTTGCCGATACACTGGGTGCAGCACTTGCCTGCAGCCGCCCGGTAGCAGATGCCCACTGGAGGCCGCACAACGAGCACGTAGGACAAACAGGCGTTGCCATCGCTCCTAATCTTTATATAGCCATTGGCATCAGCGGCGCCATCCAGCACCTCGCCGGTGTCAACAGGAGCAAAGTGATCGTGGTGATCAACAAAGACCCTGAGGCACCCTTCTTCAAAGCGGCCGACTATGGGATCGTGGGCGATGCCTTCGAGATCGTTCCCAGGTTCACCCAGGCCGTTAAAAAACTAAAAGGCATAGCTTAAGCATTGTATTCGAATGCCATAACTGCACTCCGGCCGTTATGGCATTTTTATTGACTTAAAATCGTACGTTTGCACATCTTAGCTTAAGCGTTGTTTATTTATAGGTTATGAAGAAAATCGAATTGGAAATCGTGGCTCTTTCGCACAGCATTACACAAACCCATTCGTATGCCGTGGTTTTAGGAGAAGTGAACGGATTGCGCAGGCTGCCTATCGTTATCGGTGGCTTTGAAGCCCAGGCTATCGCTGTAGCGCTGGAAAAAATGCAGCCCAGCCGTCCCCTTACGCACGATCTGATGAGGAACTTCATGACCGCCTTCAATATCGAGCTGCACGAGATCATCATCTCAGACCTCCAGGAAGGCATATTTTACTCCAAGCTCGTCTGTTCTTCTGACAATGATACCATCGAGATCGATTCGAGAACTTCGGATGCGCTTGCACTGGCTGTTCGCTTTGGCTGTCCGGTTTATACTTACGAGCATATCCTGGAAAGCGCAGGCATCCTGATGGAAGATCCCGGTTCATCCAAAAAAAGAAAAACGCCCACAGTTACCTCCAGCGATGAAGAAGGAAGGCTCGGTGGGAAGGATGACCTCAAGGGCATGACCCTGGAGGACCTCAACACCCTGCTCAACGAGGTGCTCGAGCAGGAGGATTATATCCGTGCTATTGCCATCCGTGATGAGATCAATAGCCGTAAAAAAGGCCGCTGACCACGCATTTAAATAATTTTCCTTGGTCGTTTTCCCCAATTGCAAGATCAACCTGGGCCTGTATATAACCAGGAAGCGGGCTGATGGCTTTCATGACCTGGAAACCGTTTTTTACCCCATTGCCCTTCATGATGCCCTTGAGATCGTTCATGCACCGCAAGGCCAGAAAGAATTAAGCTTCACAGGCTCGGGACGTGTCATTGACGGCCCGGTGGAAAACAATATCTGCTATAAGGCTTACCGGCTTTTGCAAAAGGACTTTCCCGATCTTCCACCCATTCACATGCACCTGCACAAACTGATACCGAGCGGGGCAGGTCTTGGCGGTGGCAGCGCCGATGGGGCCTTCACCCTCGTGCTCCTGAACAGGAAATTCAATCTCGGACTGAGTGAAGAATCACTGCTGCGTTATGCGCTCATCCTTGGCAGCGACTGTCCTTTTTTTATCAGGAACAAGCCTTCGTATGCAGAGGGCCGCGGCGAGGTGCTCGAGGACATCAGCCTCGATCTCTCGGGCTATTCGATCGTCCTTGTAAACCCCGGCATCCATATCAGCACAGCCTGGGCTTTTTCAGAGATCAAACCGCAGGGCGGCAGGGAATCCCTGAAAACCGTGACCGGGCGTCCTGTCGAAGAATGGCGCGGAAGGCTGACCAACGATTTCGAAGCCATTGCAGCGCGCGCCTATCCAGAGATCGGCAACATCATCCGGCAGCTTTACGAAAGCGGCGCGCTCTACGCTGCCATGAGCGGAAGCGGCTCTACCGTATTTGGCCTTTTTCGCAAAAAGCCGGAAGGCCTGCCTCTTTTCCCTCCCTCCTATTTTGTAAAGGAGATTTAGACCTGTATTTTTTCGCATCTTGGTTTACATTTGCGGCAAATGGAGATCTACAAGGAATTTTCTTTCGATTCAGCCCACTTTTTACCCTATGTGCCGGAAGGACATAAATGCCGGAACATGCATGGTCATACCTACCGGCTCAAGGTGGTGATAGAAGGAGAACCGGATCCAAGGCTTGGCTGGCTCATGGATTTTAAGGAGCTGAAAGACATTGTAGCCATCGTGATCGATCAGCTGGACCATAAGCTCATCAACGATATCGAGGGTCTTGAGAACCCCACCGCCGAGAACATCACCATCTGGATCTGGCAGCAGATCAAACCCAGGCTGCCCCTGCTTTCGCGTATCGAGCTGTATGAAACGCCTACAACCGGTGTGATCTACAAGGGCGTTTAATCCCCGCTTCCCGATACCGGCTAATTTTCGTATCTTTATTGTCTTGCATGAATAGTTTTCTGCCATCCCTGCTATCCGCTCATCTCGACCTGCTGAATCACTGACGGCCGACCCTCCTTTTGCCCCCGTCATTCTTTCTTTTTAATCTAAACTTTTTTTATGCAGTCAGCTACACAGGTAGTGAGGGACAGTCAATATTATCTCGAGCTTGAGGAAAAATATGGTGCGCACAATTATCATCCGCTTCCCGTAGTGCTCAACCGCGGCGAAGGCGTGTTTTTATGGGATGTGGAAGGCCGCCGTTACTACGATTTTTTAAGCGGCTATTCGGCCGTTAACCAGGGCCACTCCCACCCCCGGATCGTCGCCGCCCTGGTAGAACAGGCCCAGCGGCTCAGTCTTACCAGCAGGGCCTTTCATAGCGATGCCCTCGGGCTGTATAGCCGTTACATTACCGAATATTTCGGGTACCAGCGTGTATTGCCGATGAATACCGGAGTGGAAGCAGTAGAAACCGCGCTGAAGCTTGCCAGGCGCTGGGGATACGAGGTGAAAGGCATCCCGAAAGATGAAGCCCGCATCATTGTTTGCGAGAACAATTTTCACGGCCGCACGTCCACGGTAATCTCCTTCAGTTCCGATCCCGGTGCCAGGAAAGGCTTTGGCCCTTATATGCCAGGCTTCATCCGCATCCCCTACAATGATCTGCCAGCCCTGGAAAAAGCGCTGGAGGACGAGCGGGTTGCGGGCTTTCTCGTAGAGCCCATCCAGGGTGAAGCAGGCGTGGTAGTACCTTCGGAAGGCTACCTTAGCGGGGCTTATCAAAAATGCCGTGAGGCCAATGTGCTTTTTATTGCAGATGAGATCCAAACCGGTCTTGCCCGCACCGGCAGAATGCTGGCCTGCGATCATGAAGAAGTGAGGCCTGATATTCTCATCCTCGGCAAGGCCCTCAGTGGCGGACTGCTGCCGGTGAGTGCCGTTCTCGCAGACGACCCCATCATGCTTACTATTAAGCCAGGTGAGCATGGATCAACCTATGGTGGCAACCCCCTCGCCTGTGCCGTGGCGATGGCTGCTTTGGATGTGCTGAAACAGGAGCGGCTCGCCGATAAGGCTATGGAGCTGGGAACGTATTTTCGCAATGGATTGAAAAGCCTGGCTTCGCCTCTGGTGAGGGAGGTTAGAGGAAAGGGTTTGCTGAATGCGATCGAGATCGGGCATCCCGATGCCGAGGCCGCGTGGGAGCTTTGCCTTGACCTCAAGGATCGCGGCCTGCTGGCCAAGCCTACCCATGGCGATAAGATCAGGCTGGCCCCTCCCCTGGTTATCACGCGCGAACAGCTTGACGAATGCCTGTTGATCATTGCCGGGGGATTGAAAAAACTGGAGAAACGCTGAGGGCTTGATGCAAAGAACGGATCTTGTATCGAGGGCAATGGTTCACAATTGAATGATAGAAACCGGTGATGAATTGTCAAACAGTTCAGCGCCGCTTAACAGTCAAACCACCAAAAAATGGAAACCCATCTTCACCATGAGGAGCACCTGCAAAGCAGCGCGATGATAACGGATGTAGTGATCGGCATGAGCGACGGGCTTACCGTTCCCTTTGCGCTGGCCGCAGGTTTGAGCGGCGCTGTGGATTCTACCAGCATCATCGTGATCGCCGGCATTGCCGAGATAGCGGCCGGTTCCATTGCCATGGGGCTTGGCGGTTACCTCGCGGGCAAGACAGAGCAGGATCATTATGCCACGGAGCTGAAAAGGGAATATTATGAGGTCGACAACCTGCGTCACCGCGAGATGGAGGAAACAAAAGAATTCTTTGCGAACATCGGCCTCAGCGAAGACCTGCAGCAGCAAGCAGCGGAAGAGATCGCGAAGGACCGGGATAAATGGGTAGCCTTTATGATGAAGTACGAGCTCGGGCTCGACAAACCGGATCCACGCCGTGCTACTAAATCTGCGCTCAATATCGGTCTCTCTTATGCCATTGGCGGTCTCGTGCCGCTGTCGCCGTATTTCTTCTCCGACTCGCCGCTGATCGCACTCAGGTTTTCTGTTGTGATCACCCTGCTTTGTCTTTTTGTTTTCGGATGGTTCAAGAGCAGGATCACCGGTGTGCAGCCTCTTTGGGGAGCCTTGCGTGTTACCATGATCGGCGCCATGGCAGCCGCGGCAGCCTTTGGTGTGGCGCGGATATTTGAAGCTTCTTAGTACAAGCGCCAGGCTTGCCATTTTATAAAAGAAGGGACTGTCTCACTTATACGGCCGGCCGGGCCTTGCTCTCAGCAGCAGCTGCATCATTCTCCCTGGTTGCCTTCGGCTTTACACGGATGAACAAGGTGAAAACCGTAAGCAGCAAGGAGCAAATGAGCACGAGATAAAGGCCTATGTGTTTATCAGGACAGATACCGCCCCTGCAGGCAGAGATAAGAATGAAATTGCGTAAGGCCCAGGCTATGTTCAGGGTGCTGACAAAAAATGCAATGCGAAGACTCCAGGGCTTTGGTATGAGCACCAGCAAAAGATAGATGCTGCATATAACCAGGTGAAAAAGACCGGGCTTTCCAAAATCTGCTGTGGTTGCCTCAAAGCCACTAATGGCTATACCCCGGTCTGCAATGCTGATCCATGGAAGAAAGCAAGCGGCGATAAGCAGGGCCAGCGTGAGCAAGGCCAGTATTTTCATGATCTGCATGGCGGCAAGTTAAGCAATCCGCTTTAAGAATGGATCGCAAGCTGTTCGACAGGGGCTCGCATGTCATCAAATAAGTATTGAATTTTGCGAAAGAAAAAGCCACCGATCCGGTGGCTTTTTTACCTGATGAATTGTCGCATATGCTTAAAGCTTGAAGCCAAGCGTAAAGCTCAGCACCCTGTGCTTGTTGTTATTGTCCTCGGAGCTGTTTCCGCCTGATTGGAGCTTGGCCAGTCCAAGGCCATAGTTCACCGACAAGGTCATCGACCTGCCTTCGATCCCGGCCGTGCCATTAAGGCCATAGTCGAAACGCTTGATCACACCGAAGCCTGCGCCTTCTTCATAATCGAGCGTGGTAGGATCATCATCGGAGAATTCGATGTCTGATTCCGAATTGAATGCTACCCCGAGGTACCTGCCTTCAACCTTGTTTTTTCCGGCCACGCCCACAGCAATATAAGGGCCGGCGCCGGCAAAAAATCTTGTGCCGGAAACACCGGGTGTTTTAAAGACAAGGTTCACCGGCACTTCGATATAGTAGGGATTGGAAGTGGCTTTGAAATAGGTCGCGGCAGAGGGGTCACCCGATTCAGATTTTGTTCCCTTACCGGTGAATACGATACCAGGCTGGAGGTAAAGCAGCTTGGCTGCCAGGGGAAAATCGCCGATAATGCCGGCCTGGAAACTGGTAAGGCTGTTGGCGTCGTTCACCCTTCCATTGTCGCTTACGGATACATTCGCCAGGTTAACGCCACCCTGCAGGCGGGCTTTCTGGGAAAAGGCAGCGGAACTTAAGAGCAGCATGGCTGTGCAGCAGGAAAGAATTTTGATCTTCATATTTGTACAGTTTGACTACCATCTAACAAAGGACTTGCCAGACTCTACGGAAACGCGGCAATGGTGCTGTTTTAAAAAAACAAACCCCGTGTGCTGACGCCTACGGGGTCTCAGAAATTTAGTAAAAAGCGGTTGGCTTCAACCCGAATCCGCCTCAGCGGATACTCTCCGGCCAGGATACCAAGGTTCTTCTCCGGAAAGACTAACAGGTATGGTAGGAAAAGGATTCCCGATTGAAACTGACGCGAATATATAAAACAGAAGATCATTCGCATAGTTTTCAAGACCGATTTTTTTCAGTCTTATACGGCTGGGTCTGGCTGGTAGCCAATGAGATGCATGCTGCCAGCTATACAGAAGGCTGGACAAAAAATGGACGCGTGGCCGATGCGCGACAGGCTTGGTAAGATCACTGGAATGGCCGGTTACAGGAAAGAAAAAGAACAGCAGGAACTGCGGCTTATAAGATCAGGAAGGGGTTGTCCTCACCAAACTCGCCTTTAGTTTTTCTGCCAGTAAATTTTGTCTTGATCCAGCGGAACATTTTGAAGAGCATACGCGTTGGTTTTAAAGAACAGCGAAAATGGTTAAAGTCCAAAGGGGATGGATAGGCAGCAAGAAAAGGGCCAGAGTGGAGTGTAATCTTAGGAACAGTGCGGGATACCTTCAAGTTACGACATAATCCCCGAATAAAAACAGGAAATATTTTAGTCAGAGTGGGAACTGTCCGCCTATAAGTACGTTCACCTGTCCCGATACCCATTTCTGACGCCCATATCCATTGGAGATCAGGAATTGACGGTAATTGGCAAAGGCTGCTTTAAGGCTGGTAGTGACAAAAAAATGACGGAAGAAATTGTAACGCAAACCGGATTCGGCACCCACAACATAACCGGATATATGGTACCGGTCGTCGCGTCGTTTCCCCATAATAGTTGAATTCGTCTTTGGGTTTACCAGTCCTACCCCACCTTTCACAATAAGGTCCAGCACATGGTTCTTCTTCCGGTCTGAGGCCAGCGGCACCCATTTCACTACATTCACCATGGCATAGTTACCGCCATCGGAATGCTCGAGGCTTACAAAGTCGACCAGCGTATCTACGTTATAAGATTTGCCATCTACCGTACCACGCATGCGCAGCACCTGTCCTGGCGTCATGAAGTATTTGATATGGTCGTACTGGTACTCAAGACCAAAACCCTTTTGCTTGAAATAATAACCTACTGTATAGGAGAACTGCGGTGCGGTCTTGAACTTCAGTCCGCCCTCATCCTTTGCCTTTACATTGCTGAGTGTAAAATCGAAAGCAGGATCTCCGCGCCGGCTGAACCTGATATCGCTCGGGGAATAAAGAATCCGGTGTGAGCCGAAGGCAAAATAGGCAATACCCTTTTTTTCTTTTTTCGCGGACTCCTGGCCATGAACGTGCATGGCTGAGATACAAAAGACAATACAGAAAGAAAAAAACTTGCTCATAGCTGGATATCTTAATTGATGCGGCTGGCAGGTCCCGGCCGCAGCGAGGCAAAATTAAGCAATCTGCCAGGTAAGAAAAGCCCCGGACAGGGTCCGGGGCAATTATAAGTATAACTTAACGGTCTTTGACCGAAGCCGGGCCGTGGATTAATAATCCATACCCATGCCACCACCAGGCATACCGGCAGGAGCCGCAGCAGCCTTAGGCTCTGGCTTATCGGCAACCACGCACTCGGTAGTCAGCAGCATTCCGGCAATGGATGCAGCGTTCTCGAGCGCAATGCGGCTAACCTTGGTTGGGTCGATCACACCGGCGGCGATCAGGTTCTCGTACTTCTCGGTGCGGGCATTGAAACCATAATCGGCTTTGCCTTCCCTCACTTTGTTAACTACTACGCTTCCTTCGATACCGCAGTTCTCAACGATCTGGCGCAGGGGCTCTTCAAGAGAGCGGCGCACGATCTGAACACCGGTAGCTTCGTCAGCGTTCAGTGTTTCGATGTTGGACAGTGCTTCGATGGCGCGTACAAAGGCTACACCGCCACCAGGTACGATACCCTCTTCAACGGCAGCGCGGGTTGCGTGCAGGGCGTCGTCAACACGGTCTTTCTTCTCTTTCATTTCCACTTCGGTTGCAGCACCTACATTCAGTACTGCCACACCACCGCTCAGCTTGGCCAGGCGCTCCTGGAGCTTCTCACGGTCGTAGTCGGAAGTTGTATTCTCGATCTGTGATTTGATCTGGTTGATGCGGGCAGTAATGGCTTCCTTCTCGCCACGTCCGCCTACTACTGTGGTGTTGTCTTTATCGATCACCACGCGCTCTGCCTTACCGAGGTAAGTAAGATCGGCGTTCTCGAGCTTGTAACCCTGCTCTTCGGAGATCACGATACCTTTTGTAAGGATAGCGATGTCCTGCAGCATTTCTTTTCTCCTGTCGCCAAAGCCAGGTGCTTTTACAGCCGCTACGCGGAGGGTGCCACGCAGCTTGTTCACCACGAGGGTAGCCAGCGCTTCGCCTTCGAGGTCTTCGGAGATGATCAGCAGGGGTGCGCCTTGCTGGGCAACTTTCTCCAGGATGTGCAGGATATCCTTCATGCTGCTGATCTTTTTGTCGTAGATCAGGATGAAAGGATTGTCAAGCTCGGCTTCCATTTTTTCGCTGTTGGTAACGAAATAGGGAGAGATATAGCCGCGGTCGAACTGCATACCTTCTACCACGTCAACGGTGGTTTCGATGCCTTTGGCTTCCTCGATGGTGATCACACCGTCTTTGGAAACCTTGGCCATTGCTTCGGCAATGAGCTTACCGATCTCGCTGTCGTTGTTGGCAGAGATGGTAGCCACCTGCTCGATCTTTTTATTGTCGTTTCCAACGGTCTGTGACTGTGAGCGGAGGTTTTCCACTACCACCTTTACCGCCTTGTCGATACCGCGCTTCAGGTCCATGGGGTTGGCACCTGCAGCAACATTCTTAAGACCTTCGGTGATGATGGCCTGGGCAAGAACGGTAGCGGTAGTTGTACCATCACCGGCTACATCAGCGGTTTTGGAAGCTACTTCCTTCACCATCTGCGCACCCATATTCTCGATCGCGTCTTCAAGCTCGATTTCTTTGGCTACTGTTACACCATCCTTGGTAACGGCAGGTGCACCAAATTTTTTCTCAATCACTACATTGCGGCCTTTAGGACCTAATGTAACCTTTACAGCGTTGGCGAGCACGTCAACGCCTTTTTTCATTTTATTACGGGCATCAGTTTCGAAAAACAGTTGTTTTGCCATAACTATGTTTATTTATTAATTACAAATAAGATGTTTGCAAGAAGCCTTGGCTGAATGCCGGGGCTTATACGATCGCCAGGATATCGCTTTCCCTCATGATGAGGAAGTCTTCGCCTTCGATGGAGATCTCTGTTCCGGCGTATTTGCCGTACAGTACAGTATCGCCTTCTTTCACTGTTACAGGTTCGTCTTTTTTACCGGGACCAGCAGCGATGACCACGCCACGCTGTGGCTTTTCTTTAGCCGTATCGGGGATAATGATACCGCCGGCAGTTTTTTCTTCTGCAGCAGCCGGTCTTACAATCACTCTGTCATGTAGAGGGGTAACACTTACTTTGTTAGCCATACGTTTATGAATTTTTGGTTTGATGAATGAGAAATCACTGCCCGTGGCCCTGAGCCTGCGCCAGATCGTGGTTACAGCTTGCAGTTGGCGGGCGGAGTGCGCAAATGTAGGCGAATTGTGTGCCATCACGCCAGAAAGTGAAAAAATTTCAGTTTCACCGACCGGCACCCGCATAAGCTCAGCCATCCGGCCATCATTTTGTCATTTCAGCAGGCAAAATTTCCGGTTTATGCTTTGGTTGCTATTGTACTCCGCCAAAAAGGCGATGGGGTGAACCGGACCTCTGATCCCTTTCACCCCATCAGGATAACTATATCATTTTTAGGTAAACCCGGCCCGCTGTCTTGGTCTATTGTTCGATCAACCCGGTATCATCACTGCCGTTCTTATGCTTGCCCAGGTAGGTTGGCAGGTCCATTCCGGCCATGTCAAAAATATCTTTCAACGGAGGCACGGCCTTATAAAGTCCCGATACAAAAGACGCGGTCGAGCTTTTCCCATCCCCATTCTGGCCGTTTTCCCAAACGGTCACCTTGTCGATCTTGATATTCTTGATGGCTTCTGTCTGCATCTTCACCAGCTCGGGAAGCTTGTCTGAGATCAACAGGAGCACAGCGTCCTTCGGATTGTTGCCTGCAGCCTTTACGATCTGGTCAAGGCCCTGGGCCTGCTTGGTCAGTATCTCGTACATACCTCTTGCTTCTGCCTCCAGCTTGGCATAGATGGCATCGGCCTCACCCTTGGCCTTTTCCCTTATCCTTTCTGCTTCGGCTTGTGCTTCAATGATGGCTTTTTGCTTTTCGATCTCCGCGCTTACCACTATATTGGCGTTCTGCGATGCCCTTTCCCTATCGGCCCTGGCCTCTTCTGCTTTTTTCTCGGCATTGTAAGCCTCCTCCAGCGCCTTGGCGGCCTGCACTTTTTCGGCTGCGATCGCCCGCTTCAACGCCTCGGCCTCACGTTCCCTTTTTTCTGCTTCGGACATGGCGATCTGTATCCTCGACTGGTTCTCACCCTGCACGGCTATGGCGTTTGCTTCGGCGGTCTTGATCCTCGTATCCCGCTC
This sequence comes from Flavisolibacter sp., assembly GCA_035761965.1. Taxonomy (GTDB): domain Bacteria; phylum Bacteroidota; class Bacteroidia; order Chitinophagales; family Chitinophagaceae; genus Flavisolibacter. The sequence goes on from DASTPZ010000118.1 coordinate 16,881, forward strand.
AGCTTCCACCTTGCCGATCTGCTCGTCGCGGTTGGCGGCAGCAATAAGAATCTCCTTGTCCTTCTCGGCAAGGGCAATCCTGGTATCACGGTCGCGCTGCGTTTCCGCTATCTTGATGTCACGGTCCTTCAGGGTCTCCTGTATGCTGATGTCCTTTGAGCGCTCCGCTTCGGCCTTTCCCACCTCTCCTATCCTGTCCTGCTCGGCCACGCTTTTTTTCGCCTCGTTGATGGCCTTCGCAGCGGCTTCCTTACCCAGCGCTTCTATATAACCGCTCTCGTCCTTGATATCCGTGATGTTTACGTTGATCAGCTTGAGACCGATCTTCTTCAGCTCAGCTTCCACATTGGAAGCTACATTCGAAAGGAATTTATCGCGGTTGTTGTTGATCTCTTCGATATCCATCATGGCTACAACAAGACGCATCTGCCCGAGAATGATATCGTTTGCCAGCGAGTGGATGTCCTGCGACTTAAGTCCAAGCAGGCGCTCCGCCGCATTTTCCATTACACCGGGCTCGGTAGAGATACCCACCGTGAACTTCGAGGGCACATCAACACGGATGTTCTGCTTGCTGAGCGCTTTGGTTAGGTTTACCTCGATCGACATGGGCGTGAGATCAAGAAAGGAAAAATCCTGTATGATAGGCCAGATGAAAGCCGCACCACCATGGATACAGCGGGCGCTGAGGTTGCCCTCTGCATTGCTGCCCACCTTACCGTATACAACCAGTATCTTATCGGAAGGACAACGCTTGTAGCGGCTGAATAGAGAAAAGATCAGGATGAAGATGAACACCACCGCCACAGCGATGACGATCAGTAAATAACCGGCCATTGTATTTGTTTTATTGTTTTGAAAGATCAGGATGCGAAATCAGAAGTAACAAGCAGGATCTGGTTGGTAAGGATATTCACTACCCGGATCGGTCTGCCGGTGCTGATGTCCTGTTTATCGTCGGTCATGGCATCAAGTTCCATCAGCCTTCCCTGTACCTGCACCTGCACCTTGCCCATGCCGCCCCTGCCGGCGGGTATGCGCAGGTAGGTTTCGCCAACCTGGTTGATGGCGTTCTTCATTTGCAGCGTTCCGCTGTGCTTAAGGCGGGCGGAATTCCGCATAAGAAGATACATAATGACAACCATGGCCGCGCCGGCGCCAAGGGCGATAAGAATAACCGAGAAATTACCTAACCCGCCTTTGTAGGCGGCAAGGCCTGTCCACCCGAACATGGTAAAGAAGGCGATCATGTTCTTGATGGTAAAGAACTGGTGCCCCATATCGCCATCGCCATCGAGGCTGCCTGCATCGTCATGGTCTCCACCGGTGATAAAGGAAAATACAGTCTGTATAAGAAAAAGAAAAGAGAAGAAAAGCGCGATGCTCCATAGAATAAGCTCGAAGCCCTCGAGGGTGCGCCACCAGTCAAAAAGATTGAAAAGCATCTCAGTTAGTTTGGAGGCCGAAGATAAAAAAAAACGGCGAGCCGGGAGGCCAGTCGGCTTAATTGCGGCCGTTTTCAGCGGCATGGATGTATCCAGATCTGTGCTTGGGATCACGGTACAGGCCTGCCTTCCGGCTGCCAAAAGCCCTTGTTTTTACCAATTCATGTCCTTTTAATGTTGTTTTAGCAGAAAAAATCGCGGACCCTTGCAGCATTTTGGATATTTGTACGCTCAAGCTAGAAATCAAGCCGACTGCCAACTGATGAAATACGTATTGACCATCCTTTGTTTATCGCTGGCCAGCCTTCTCTCCGCCCAGACCTGTACCACGCCGGGACAGAATCCCGCCACGGCCTTCCCGGTATGCGGCACCAGCAGCTTTTCGCAGAGCAGCGTACCGCTTTGCGGCGGCAGGACCGTTCCTTCTCCTACCTGTTCCAATACACAGCTTACCGATATCAATCCCTTCTGGTACAAGTTCACCTGCTTCCAGTCTGGCACGCTTGGCTTCAAGATCACACCTCTTACCAATACAGAGGACTACGACTGGCAGCTTTTTGACATCACGAACCGCAACCCCGATGAAATCTATACCAATGTGAACCTCGTTGTTGGCTGCAACTGGAGTGGCGAGGGCGGTGAAACCGGTGCATCGGCCGCAGGCTCGCAGGTCTTTGTATGCGATGGTTTCGGAAAGCCCCTGTGGAGCAAGATGCCCCAGCTGGAACAGGGGCACGAGTACCTGTTGCTTGTCAGCCATTTTACCAATACCCAGAGCGGATACAGTCTTTCTTTTGGCGGCGGCACGGCGGTGATCACGGATACCACACCTCCCGGTATAAAGGCGGCAGACGCCAGCTGTGGCGGCGACCTGGTAAAGGTGAAGCTGAACAAAAGAATGCGCTGCAACAGCATTACACCTACAGGCAGCGAATTTTTCATTACGCCTGGCAACATACCCGTCAACACGGCTACGGCCATCGGCTGTGCCAATGGCTTCGATACCGACTCGGTGCACCTGCAGCTGGGAGCCTTTCTTCCACCCGGCACCTATACCCTCAACATCCGGCAGGGCGGCGATGCCAATACGATACTGGATGTGTGCCAGCGGGCCATACCGCTTACCGACAGGGTTGACTTTACCGTCTACCCCAACATCCCCACTCCTATGGATAGTCTAGTACCGCCCACCTGCAAGCCGCAGTCCTTAAGGCTCGTATTTAAGAAGCCCATGCTCTGCGCCTCTGTGGCAGCCAATGGGAGCGATTTTACGATCACAGGCCCTTACCCTGTTACCATAACCGGTGCGCGCGGAAATTGTACAACTAGCGGAACAGCATCGAAAGAGATCATCATTGACCTCGCGCAGCCCCTTTTCCGTGGCGGCAGCTTTACACTGCGGCTCAATACCGGTTCGGATGGCAACACCGTTTTCGACGAGTGCGGAAAAGAAACACCGGCAGGCGCAACCCTTGTCTTTAACTTAAAAGACACGGTGAACGCAGACTTCAGCTATCAAAAGCTGTACGGATGTGTGAACGATACGGTCAATTATTTTCATCCGGGCGCCGATGGCGTAAACAGCTGGAAATGGAGCATGGATGATAACAAAACAAGTACCGCGCAGAATCCGCAGGCGGTCTACCAGGTATTCGACACGAAACAGGTGGAGCTGGTTGTAAGCAATGGATTTTGTACAGACAGCAGCAGGCAGGCGGTTGAGCTGGACAATTTCATCAAAGCCGATTTCACGGCCTATGACGACCTATGTCCCAACGAGGAGACCAGCTTTACCAGCACCGCGCAGGGCCGCGTCACCGGTCATCACTGGTCTTTTGGAGACGGCGGCAGCTCGAATCTTGAATCGCCGAAGCATACCTATTCGGGCCCCTCTGTCACCACTGCCTATACCGTGCGGTACACCATAACGGATAGCATCGGCTGCCAGAGCGTGGCACAAAAGACCGTCAAGGTTTACATCAGCTGTTACCTGGCCGTACCTTCGGGATTTACCCCTAATAACGATGGCCGTAACGATATGTTCTACCCGCTCAATGCCGTCAAGGCAGAGAAGCTCGACTTCAGGGTATACAACCGCTGGGGACAACTCGTATTCCGCAGCGGTAACTGGAAGCAGGGATGGGACGGCCGCTTCGGCGGGCTGCAGCAGCCAACCGGCGTTTACGTATGGTTTCTCAGCTACACCGACCGGGATACCAAACAGCCAAGACAATTAAAGGGTACAGTCGCATTGATCCGCTAGAGAGGCAGCGCTGGCCTTTAAATAGATACCCGATTATTCCTCCTTCGTTCCTATCTTCGCCGGCTCAAATAGTTCTTAACGATGATCAGCAGAAGGAATATCAGGGTAAAGGTGATGCAGGCGGTTTATACATTGAGTACCCTGGAACAGGAAGTGAAGCCCGGCGAGCCGGTTAAGTTATTGCAGCGTCATTTTGACCAATCCAAGGATCTGTTTATTTATCTCACACATTTTTTGACGGCTGTGGCCGGTTATGCCGAAACGGATGCTTACATGCGAAGCGCCAAGCACCTGCCGTCGGCGGAAGACCTGAATGTCAATACCAAGATAGCAGGAAACGAATGGCTCTGGAAGATCAGGGAAGATGCCTCCTACCAGCAGGAAGCAGGCAAGGCCAAGCCGGAGCTGAGAAC
>DASTPZ010000119.1:0-9073 GCA_035761965.1 Flavisolibacter sp.
ACGAGGAGAGACAACAACGGAAGGCAACGGAAGGATCTGACACAATTTGTGGGAAAAAGGCACGAAGACCTGAAGGATACAGTCCCCGGTGCGGAGACATGCTCTTGTGTAGTTTCATAAAAATGGCTTTGGTTAATTCCCTACTAATTTAGTAGGCAAATATAAACTGCTATTTTCCTGGCCGCCAAAAAAATTTTTGCATCAAGGTGTATAAACCAGCTTTTTCACTAATAAAAATGAGAGCAGGGCGGCTGAAGATCATCCCTGCCAACGGTTCCATGGATTCTAACCCTTACCAATAAATGATTAGTGAAGCCGATCGGTATTCATCATAAGTATCCCGGATGGATTAAACCAATGTTTGCGGGGGGAAGAGATTTTCCAGACCTGAAGGCATCAATGCCATCCAGCATAGTCCGACTGCAGGAATACGCGCATTGCCATTGGCACTTCCTTATACAGAAAAGCACACGGCTTGCCTGTGTGAAGGCAAAAGTTATATCTTTCTTGTAAACAGGGAGGAACACTGCGATACTTTGGATAAAGCATGCTTGGCGAGCCAGGGCTGACCGTACTAGCCCGGATGGAAGCGGTACCCCACAACGAAGCAAAGGCCAATGTGCGATGGTGTGAGGAGTACAAGCGTACAGCCGGCTACGCCATCAAAAAAAAGGCGGGGTGAAGATGCTTCTTAAAAACCTACTCCTTGTTTATATGTCCGCCGGATTAGATTCTTTCCCCGGCCTATAACTGGTCTTTTGGCTACCAGAAAGAGCCGCTGCGCGGCCCGCCCGCTGCATCCATTGCTGAAAACCGGTTGCCATTGCAAAGCATGATCTCTTTGGCAAAAAATAGTGAAATTTGAAGGATGCTAAGTCAAAAAGCAAAGTATGCGCTGCAGGCCCTGGCGTACCTGGCAGAAAAGTATGAAGAGAATTCGCTGGTGTTGATCGGCACTATTGCAAAGGAGAAAAACATTCCCCTGAAATTCCTGGAGGCCATCCTTTGCGAATTGCGCAATGCCGAATTGCTGTTGAGTGTAAGGGGGCGAAGCGGTGGCTACCAACTTGCCATGCCGCCAAAAAAAATTACGCTGGCCCGTATCATTCGCATTGTTGACGGACCGATTGCCCTTTTGAGCTGTGTAAGCCTGAACTTCTACGAAGAGTGCGAGAACTGCGATCGCAAAACCTGTGGCATCAATCCTGTGATGGCCGAGGCGAGAGACGCGATCTTAAAGGTGCTGGAGAAACGGACTTTGAATGATATCAAGGATAAGTGTTACTCACTCTGAGGGTTATTGATCAAATGTATACCACCCGGCCATAACCTCCGTATAAAGAGAATTTCCTGTTGAACTAAATTTCCGATTGAAAAAAGTAGCCGGACTTTCACCTTACCTCTTCCCTTCACCTAAAATCCAAACGCCTCTACAGACACCAGATCATAGAATACCCTGATCGTTTTTCCTAGTCGGACACGAAGTAAGCTGTTCAAAATAAGAACCCTTATAAGAATGAGCATTTGCACCCAGGAAAAGTTTTTTGAAAAAAGCAAGGCAGACAGTTACTGTTCCGGGACCGTGTATACTCAAATTCGAACAGATGATCCTTACACTGCGGCGCTAAAAACCAAGGATCAGCTCGACCAGTTTTCCAGGATTGGAGAAGAACGGAGAATGGCTCGTGGGCAGTACGACGATTTCTTTGGTGGGTACATTGGCAGACATATTGGACATATTTCCATTCCGCGCTTCCGAGCAAACAATAAAGTATTTGGCAATGGAGCCGTAAACAGCATCAGTAAGCTGAACCGGCGTGGCAAAGGGCGCCACAGGCTGCTTGCCCAAATTTGCTTTTGCAAACGCGATGTCGGATGGCGAACAGTCGTGGTAGAAAAAATGCGTGACCTTCGTAGTATCGAAAATGAACGTGGCGCCGGTTTGATCAAAAATAAAACTGCTCTCGAATGGAGGCTCACCGTTTGTTGGTGGCGGCAGGAATTTCGCTGCAAGAGAAAAAACAGACTCTCCATTTTTGGGCAGGAAGGCATCAAGGAAAATTAATTTCTCCACCTTCTTAGCTCCCAGGCGTTCCGCTGCCTGTGCGATCGTTACGCCCCCGGAAGAATGACCCACCAGGATAACGGGTCCGGGTTGTGCATTGGCCGAATCGACGAGCCTTTGCACATAGTGCTCAAGGGTTACCTGTTCCGCAGGCGTGGTATCTTCACCATGACCCGGCAGGTCGATCGCCCGAACCTGGTGACCCTTTGCAAGCAGCAATGGCACCACCTTCTTCCAGGCCCATGCTCCGTGGCCTGCTCCGTGCACCAGCAGGTAAGTCTTGGAGGGCTCTGCCGGACTACCTTCTGCATCTTTTTTGCAGGCGAACAGCAATGTTAAGGACAATAATGCTCCTGTTGCCCAGGCGGGCAAAAATTTTGCTTTCATGACATGTAAAAGTTTAATTGATTACTAAATAAGTTTACGGGTAGATCTTCCAGCTCACCTGCCTGCTCTATCCTTATTTGCGCGTATTCCCCGCATAGAAAAAAGCAAATGGCACTGGCTAACGGTACGTCTTCGACTATCATCGATCAGGGCCGTCGCCTTGAATCAATGATATTATCTCGTTCCCGGGCGGTGTGTCATCACCTGACGCTTTCGCAAAAAATGATGTTTCGCTGAAAGATCATAAGGCAAAATTGCGGCGCATCCGGCGGTGGCAAGTGGTAAAAAAAAGACTTTCTTAAGCCATGATGAGGGAGGCAGCACGGTTCCTGTAAACCTCTGATGCGAGACCAAGCTTTTGCTCAGGCGAGTTGTTCTCCAGCAGATGGAATTCGTGAGGCCTGTACCCGGTAAAATCCTTGTAGTCTCTTACCAGGTGCTGGTAATCAAAATAATCACATTCCAATGCAATGCGCAGCCAGTCGCGATCCGGGTAAGCATTCCTCATATTGACTGCCCTGATGAAACGAATGATCCTCAGGTAGGTTTTAGGATTCACACCTGTGCGTTCATTGAATTTTCTTGTAAACTGCTTTGTGGATAAATAAGATTCCCTTGCAAGCCAGTCGAGAGAGGCCTTGCCACCGGTAGCAAGCATCAGGCGGCTGATCCTGTCAAGCTGGTGTTCCCCTTTCCGGGCTCCACGCACCAAATCCTGCACAAACCGGTCTGCGATCGTTGTCATCTGGTTGTAACCGGCAGCGGCTTGCAGCTGCTCCAAGACCAGCCTGATGCTGCCAGAAAAGACTGACTCGGCGTCGAGGTATTGATCTGTTAGCTCAAATGAGGAGATGCCCGTAAGCCTGAACAATGCGGCAGGCTGAAAAACAATATTGAACGTGAGAAAATCTTTTCCCAGAAGATAGCGGTTGATAACCGAGGTCTGCTGACCGGTAAGCGCTATGGAAAACCTGGTATCTTTCTTTGGACCATGATTTAATTGAATGAATTCGCTTTCCCGAAGAAAAAAATGAAGACATGTTTCCGGCCGTGGAGCATAGGCTTTAAGAACGGGCTCCTGCTCCCGGGCAAAATGGAAATGAACGATCCTGTAACATTGGATAAATTCCTTTAATGAAGAGTGGGGAGGAAAATCTTTCAAAATCATCTGGGTCAGATTTGTGCAACAGGGCGGTTTATGTTTTCAAGGAAAAGCTTTTTAACCGATGGTATGCCGGGACCTTTGTCTGGAAGACAATACGGACCCGTTCCATTGGCCAGGCTGCCTCATATCACGCTGGCAGTCTGCCGCGCAAATTACCCAGCATGAGAATGAATAGGCATCCCCAAACCCGGTCATATAAGCCTGAGCTTTTGAATGCAGGAGGTCAGAAAGCAAACCTGCCCCCAGCGTCGAATGCCGACAAGCTCACCAGGAAGGGACTAGAGCACAAAGCCTACTGATTTAAGACCATAGCACCCCTGCTTTGACTGGCCATTCTTACCTTTGCTGCCTTAGCTACCATGCCTACCGACCCTTCAAATAAGCCAGTGCCTTCAACAGAAGTGGTGAAGAAAGACCAGTTCATTACCCTTAAACCCGCAAACCCGGTCCTGCAGCCATACATCGCCTATTATTATTTTCATACCTCGCTTGACCCCTCCCTGCAAAAAAGCTTCATCTACTATCCCAGCCTTAAAAATGCCCTGACGATTTACCGGCATGCCAGGGCGCGGTTCGATATCAACTATTCATGTGTTGAGCCGGATGAAAAAAATGATTTCATCTTCCTGTATTCCGGGATTCAGAAGTATCCAAGAAAGGCCGACATGATTGCGCCATTCGATAAGGCAGGCATTGTTTTTAAAGAGCTTGGCATCAATGCATTTTTATCCGAACCGCTGGGCAGGCTTACCAGCCAGGGTATCGATAAATCCTTTAACCATTTCGGTGATGAGCTGATCGATGTTTGCAAAGCTGTTTATGCAGCGCATGATCCCGGTCGAAAGGTCCGGTTGCTGGATTCATTTTTTGAACGCAGGCTCCTAAATTTCCCTGAAGACGCGCTTAAGGAATGTGTGCGGATCGTGTCGACTGCAGAACAAAAAACGACCGTGGAGGACTTAAGCAAGCATGTTCATTTAAGCAGGAAGACCATACAGCGCCTGTTTCAAAAACACCTTGGCTGCACAGCCAAGGACTATATCGATATCGCGCATTTCAGAAAATCGCTGAACAGCTACATCCTGCAAAATGAAAAACCCTCTCTCACCCAAACAGCCCTGGAGAACGGGTATTATGACCATGCCCAGTTCATCAAGCATTTCCAGAAATTAGCTGCAGCCAACCCAAAAAGCTTTTTCAGGAGCGTTCAGCAAATCGGCGGAGAAGATACTTTCTGGACCCTTATCGATGAGTGAAACTGTCGCATATCGCCAATTTCAAGGGATTGCTGCGTGCTAATTTTACACCGGCTTCAATCGTATCATTATGAAATTCGATGTGTTTTTTCTGGCAAAATGCCTGCGGACCGTTTCGATGATAGGTATTTTTTCCGTTGTTGCAGGCAGGTCCTTTTCTCAGAACATAGAACTGAAAATAGGACCCAATGCTCTCGTAGCAAGGGAGCCCAAAGGCAGCATGTTCATTGAGCCGCACCTGGCCGCAGACCCTAAAGACCCGAACAGGCTGCTCGCCGCATCATTCCTGATGGACACGGGCTTTAACTCAAAAAATATGCTGGCTGTATTTTCTTCGGCGGATGGTGGAAAAAGCTGGAAACGGCAGAACCTGCCCTGTATTGATTGTACGGATCCCTGGGTGTCGATAACGAATAAGGGCATTGTATTTATTTCAGCCCTGGGCGATCATCCAAAGCTGCCAAAGATGATCAGCCAGCTTATGGTCTATACTTCGATGGATGGTGGCGCCAATTGGAACGAGATCCCCCAAGGCCTGGGTGAATACCATGATAGAAGCCGGTCGCTTGCCGCACCCGATGGCACGCTTTACATAATTTCAGGACAGAGCGTGCTCGACGGAGACAAAAAATCCCGCAATACGGTATATCTCGGAAAAGCGGAACCCGGCAAAACCTTTGTGAGAGCCATGTCCAATATCTTCCCAAGCAATATGGGACTCAATTCGGATGGACTGGCCTCGCTATCGGATGGCTCACTGCTGCTCACTTATGATGATGGGGTCCGAAGGATGAATGGTTCCTTTAGATCAGCCGGCCTGCTCAAAGGAAGGAGGAGCTGGGCGCTGGTGTCAAAGGACCGAGGACAGTCGTTTTCGATGCCCCTGTTCCTTACAGAGGACTGCTGGCGCACTCCGGCTTTCCTGGCCGTTGATTCTTCTTCGGGTCCATATAAGGACCGACTGTATTATGTATGCGCAGGGCAAAATGAAAGAGAGATCATTCTTTCCTATTCAGCAGATAAAGGTGAGGAATGGTCAAAAGCCCTGATTGAAGCGCCTTCTGCGAAGGACAGGTCCCGTCTTACGCCACAGGTGGCTGTAAACAAGAACGGGGTTGTAGCAGTTGCCTGGATGGACAAAAGAGAAGATACGACCGGGAATTCTTTTGCGCCCTATATCGCAGCTTCCATCGATGGAGGAAAAACCTTTTCAAAGCCGGTAAGGGTGGCCGATGCACCGTCCCGCCCGAAGTATGATCAAATGGGACCGACCGGCCGCAGATGGCCTACGGGTGGTGATTACTTTGGCTTAACTGCGGTGGCGGACGGCAGCTTTCATTTGCTTTGGCCCGATGCCCGCGGAGGTTCTTTTGAACTATGGAGCGCAGCCATATCTGTCGCGAGCCCGAGTAAGAATTGAACTCCTGCCGCAAGTCTGATAAAAGCATCCGCTAAAAAACGAATAGCCGAAGTAGAATGCATTTATGACCGACACCATTGAACAGTGCTGCCTAAAAAATTTCTCAGCTGATACTTTCTGCCAGGCAGGCAAAGCGGCACCCCATTCGAAAGGAGTGCCGCACCGGGATTGTCGATTGCTATTGAAACCTTACCGGCTTATATAGCTGAACTCACTCTGGAAAACCTTATCGTCTGAAACCGGCTTTATGAATTTATGTGTGGTAGTTTGTCTTTTCAAGGTGCCGTCGCCATTGAATTCGCGGGATGTTATTTGTGCGTTCCAGCTCTTTGTATTGACGCCGATCTGGCTGTAATTGAGATTGGAAATGGCATCGCTGTACATGCGCGCGATAAAATCGGCGCCGAGCAATGTACTTAATTGCTCCAACCCGCTTGGATAGTTACCGTCAGGCCTCGAGTAAAGGGTCTTGCCGAACATCCACAGCTGACCACCGTTCTCCTTCCACTCCTGGATCTCTTTCAGATGTCCATTGTCGTAGTAGGAGAGATTCTTTCGAACGGTCAGCTGCCCGTTCGCATTTCTTTCCGTATGTGTGCTGAGCTGCCCTTTATTGTTGTATACAAAGCTATGTGTTATGTAGGCGGAGTTGGGCGTTGCGCTTTGAAGGTCATAAAAGCTGGCATTGGACAGCTTGCCCGCCTCGTTGTATTGCACGATGGTCTTGGCAACAGGTGATGCATTACCCGGCATAGTATAACTGAAGTACTGCTTGATCTGGTCATTCTCATTGTATTGGAATTCGGCATAACTGGCTACGCTGTTGTTGCCTGGATTCAAGTCAAAGGACTCTAATTTCACCGGCAAGCCTCTATCATTGTAAGAGAACCTTAAGTTCAGCAGACCGTCGACCCGGACTTCAGAGAGCAAGATCTTCTTTTCCGCAGCTTCTTCTGACTGCTTTTTGCAGGAGAGAAAAGAAAGACCCATGGCAAGAATAAAGACGATACGTTTCATTTTTCTGGATTTAAAAAGTGAAGCTAAAAGCCGGAGCCCGGAATGACCAGCACTAGTTATCGGGTGGCATGCACTATTTATCAGGCGGAAGTATGGCTTTGCAAAACAGCCTACCGGATCAGTATTGGCATTCGAACGGCACCGCCTAAAGCGAATGGCACCAGGATACAAAACACATGACTGTCTTCTGATTAAATTAAAGCTTCCATCTGCTTACGTTTTCCTTATCACGGTCAACCGCAAGACGAATGACCGTGCTTGATGCATCTCCGGTACTGATGACGCCTGAATAAGTCCGCATCTGCCTAATGCTCTCTTTCTCCTGCCCTGTTTCTTTCTCTCCTACCAACGATCCCTGCTTTTAACCGTTCATTACTAAACAATGTACTATGCTTTACATAGTAACTAGTTTAGCGTTGTATCGGCTATGGCGCTAAGTTCCGCTCCGTGCCATCACTAAAACTTTCTTCATGGACCAACAATTTATCATCCGGACCACCGGGCTTTCTTATCACTATTCGCGGGATGTGCAAACGCTTTTCGACATCAACCTCCGCGTTGAGCGAGGCAGCATCTATGGCTTTCTTGGACCCAATGGCTCAGGCAAGACCACTACCCTCTCCCTCCTGCTTGGGCTCCTGAACAATCAAAAAGGCGATATAGAGATCTTTGGCCAGCACCTGCATGCCAATCGCACCTCTATCCTGGCCAAGATCGGCTCCCTCATTGAAACACCCTCTCTTTATGGCCATCTTACGGCGAGGGAAAACCTCGAGGTATACCGGAATACTTACGGCGCCTCGAAGGAAAGGTTGGAAGAAGTACTGCAGATCGTGGGTCTTGCCGATACCGGAAAAAAAATGGCGAAAAAATTCTCGCTGGGTATGAAGCAACGGCTCTCCATTGCGCTCGCCCTGCTGCCTGCTCCCGAGCTGCTGATCCTTGACGAACCTTCCAATGGCCTTGATCCTGCCGGCATCATAGAGTTCCGTGCGCTGATAAAAAAGCTGAACAAAGAGCACGGCATGACCATACTGATATCAAGTCACCTCCTTGGCGAGATCGAGAAAATGGTTAGCCATATAGGCATCATCTACAAAGGAAAGATGCTGTTCCAGGGACAGCTTGCAGACCTGCACAGTTTCCAGCAGCGCAGCTCCCGCCTTTTCATCCGCACGTCAGATAATGAAAGGGCCACCAGGCTGCTCCAGGACCACGAGCCCGAAATGAGCACCGAAGGAATAAGCGTTGCTTTTGATGATATAGGCCAGGTAGCAGCGATCAACCGCCGGCTTACCGAACACCAGCTCGATGTATTCCTGCTGCACCCGAAAGAAAGCGACCTCGAACAATTATTCATTGACCTTACAACCGCTCACTCATGAAACTGCTTACCGCTCTGCGTTCCGAAATGCTCAAGACCAAGAGAACCGCTTCCCTTTATTTTACGCCGATAGGGGCGGCTTTTATACCTGCCATTTTCCTGCTTAACATACTTACGGAAGGTGACGACCTTAACAACATCAGCAAAGACCCGCTCAATACGATCTTTAAGCTGAACCTGGAAAGGACCGGGCTTGTATTCTTCCCCATGTTCGTGATCCTTGTATGCACCCTGCTGCCACAGATCGAGTACCGCAACAATACATGGAAACAGTTGTTTGCTTCTCCGCAAACAAAGAGTGATATCTTCCTTGCCAAGTTTCTCAACATCAACCTGCTTATCGTTATTTTTCTCCTGGCCAATCTTTTCTTTATGCTGC
>DASTPZ010000120.1:0-6091 GCA_035761965.1 Flavisolibacter sp.
TTTGGAAGAGCGATGGCACGGCAGCCGGCACGGTAAGGATCAAGGACATTTACGCCGCTGGTACAAGCTCTGCGCCCAGCTTTATCACCCCGCTGGACCTATCCGGAACGCCGGGCATTGTATTTTTCGCCAACAACAATACCAATGGACGGGAGCCCTGGGTAAGCGATGGCACGGAAGCAGGCACCGTGATGATAAGGAATATAGCCTCAGAGAACCCAAGCTCTGATGTAAAGAACTATGCTTTCAGCAATGGTATCATTTATTTTTCCGCCAGCACCCTCAACGAAGGCGCCGAACTCTGGAAAAGCGACGGCACTACGGCCGGCACTGTTCTGCTGAAAGACCTGTTGCCCGGTGCAAGCGATGGCAATCCGCAATACCTGACCAATTATAGCGGCTATATCTACTTTACCAGCGGCGGCAATCTCTGGCGCACTGACGGCACAACGGCCGGTACCATCGTGGTGAAGCCTGGTATCGGCCCGGCCCACCTGGCGGTACACAATGGACTGCTATATTTTTCCGCGGCGGAGGGAACATCGGGGGCGGAACTATGGAGAAGCGATGGCACCACTGCTGGTACCTACATGCTGAAAGAGATACGCCCTGGTGGCACGGTCTCCACCCGCAGCAGCAGTCCGCAGAATTTCAATAGCCTGGGCAATACACTTGTCTTTACCGCTATAGATGCAACCGGCTTGCGGCAGCTTTGGAAAACCGACGGTACAGAAGCAGGAACGGTGAAGATCGTTCCTTCGGCCACTATCAGCTTTATCAGCACAGAGTTTGCGCGTGCAGGAGGCCTGCTCTATTTTACCGCCACATCAGGCGACACAGGATTAGAGCTATGGCGCACCGATGGCACGGACGCCGGCACCTTCATGCCAAAGAATATCTTCCCGGAAACCACGCCCGGGCTTGAAAGGGATGCCGCGCCCAAATACCTCACGGCATTCGGCAATATGGTACTCTTTAGTGCCGAAAGCCAGTTTGGAGACGGAAGCCCGGGACGCGAGCTGTGGAGAAGCGATGGTACATCGGCCGGCACCGTGATGGTAAAGAACATCAATCCCGTTCCTTATGCCGTTAGTCCGGCAGTGGAAGGAGGAAGCCATCCTTCCGATATTATGGTAGCCGGAGGTATCGCCTATTTCTATGCTTTCCATCCCGATTTCGGGAGAGAGCTATGGAAAACAGATGGCACCGATGCCGGCACCGTGCCTGTGCTCGATGCATCACCCGGCATTCAAAGCGGCATACCCGGCGACTTCATTTCCGGCAATAACGATTTCCGTCCCGCCGTTGTCAACGGCAGTATCTACTATCCTTCGGGCAACTCAACAACCGGTATCGAATTATACAGGGCAGATAACAGCAATGCATCTATCGTAAGCGAAATGATCGCAGGTACAGGCGGCAGCTCGCCCTCGAGGCTTTTCAGGGCGGATGATGTGCTTTACTTCTACAATGATGAAGGCATCAACGGCCGCGAGCTCTGGCGGTACGCACCTCCGGCCAACTACAGCCTGCCTGCAGGTTCTGCCGAAGTCACCATCAACATCAATGAAGAAAATACGGCAGATACCCTTGACCAGCTTCTTGCCACCATCACGCAGAAAGGCGCTCAGCCGCTCAACCATGCGGTATTGGTCAAGGTAACAAAGGACCCTTCGGTACAGTCGTATAACGGCCAGGCCTATGTGCAGCGCCATTATGATATCGAGCCCGTTTTTAACTCCGCCCTGGCCACCGCCGGCCTCACCCTTTATTTTACACAGCAGGAATTTGATGCCTATAATATTGTTCCGGGAACCGCCGATCTTCCCTCCTACCCAGGCGATGCTGCGGGCAAGGCCAACCTGCGCATCATACAGTACCATGGTGTGGGCACAGCGCCGGGCAATTACCCCGGAACACAGGAAACGATTGATCCCGACGACAATAACATCGTATGGAACAGTGACGCAGCAAGATGGGAGGTCAGCTTCAACGTGACAGGCTTCAGTGGATTCTACATCACCTCCATCGGTTCAGTTCTGCCTGTAACGCTTCTGAGCTTCACTGGCAGAATAGACAACGGTATCGCCCGCCTTGAATGGAAAGTAGCCGAAGAACAGGATATTGAACACTATATAGTTGAAAAAAGCGCAGACGGAATTTCTTTTGCCGCCTTCGATACCGTTGCTGCGGTCAATGCCGGTGATCATACCTACATGCTTTACGACAGCAGGCCCTTTGAAGGAAATAATTTCTACCGCCTTCGGATAAAGGAGCAGGATGGATCAACGCGGTTCAGCCAGGCGGTAAGGCTTGTTAAAGACAGCAGGGATGCCGTCAGGATCTATCCTCAACCGGCAAGCGATAAGCTTATGATCCATACGGGTAGCAACAGGCTGCTCAATACAGCCGCTCAACTGTCGGATGGCAGCGGAAGGCTCATCAGCAGGTTCGTTCTAAATGCCCAGCCTTACATGTTAGACATAAGCAGGCTGGCAACCGGTATTTATTATATCGGCCTGGGAAATGGAGAAACGGTAAGATTTCAGAAACAGTAAGGCTGTATTCTCAACCTGCTGCAGAAATCGATTGCCAGGACACCTGCAAGACGGGAGGGCCTCGGGTTTTCATTTGTTTGTATTTCCTTACCGCCTTGCTGAGCTGTTAAGAAAGCGGTTATCGCTGACAGCAGGAACCGCGCGTCCTGCCGGCGCTCCCAGTTGTGGAAAAAATCCGTCATTCACACAAAGGTCTGGTCTGCGAACGCTCACAGAGCACTGCAGACCAGGCCTTTTACATTCCGCACAATTCATTCTTCCGGTTGCGGCCCCATCCTTTGGTACGGCAAAGCCTGTCATTCAGATAAACATAAGCCAGCACGGCAGGTGAGCATACCCGTCACAAGCAGCCTGCAGGCATCCTCATCGACGGCACCTACTTAGCGGGAAAACGGGCCGGGATATGGCTGATTCGTTCATACACGTCTTTCTCTTTTTCGCTTCGCTTTATTTTCTATTGCCCCTCCTGCTCATCCTGTCTTCGACACTGGCTGGTATAAAAATTCGTGTGTTAACCCCGAACCGAAGACCATTCTACAAAAAGACGAACAGCAGAATAAAAAACAGCAAAACAATCATATGCAGGCAGATAAAAAAAGAGATTCAGCCGGGCAAGAATCCCAGGCACCCCTGACCAAGGCGGTCAATCTCGATGATTATGCAGGAGATACCGAGGACGATGAGCTCGCCAGCCGGCAGAGCGGAAACTATATCCGGAGCATCGATGAAGGCCTCGATGGAGAAGAAGATAAACATAGTGCCGAGGAAGAGTGAGCAGCAGGGATAGTATCCGTAACATTTTTGAAGCCCTTTATAAATGGATGCTGCGCTTTTATTGAGCGCAGGCCGTTACAAGATCTTTATCAACTAAAATTCAGATATGGAACCCAATCAAACAAACGACAGATATGCCCTTATCACGGGCGCCAGCGCAGGCATCGGGTATGAACTTGCCAAGCTTTTTGCGCAGGATGGCTATAACCTCATCATTGTAGCCCGTACGGAAGAGGACCTTAAGCAACGTGCATCCGAGTTTTCAGGCCAGTATGGCGTGCAGGTGATCTCGATCGCCAAAGATCTTTTTCAACCTGAAGCTGCCTTCGAGCTATATGAAGAAGTAAGATCGAAGGGTGTGCTGGTGGATGTGCTCGTTAATGATGCCGGCCAGGGTCAGTTCGGGCTTTTTGTTGAACAGGATATCCACAGGCTGCTCGACATCATCCAGCTGAACATCTCCTCGCTTACTGTATTGACACAACTGTTCCTTAAAGACATGGTAGCCCGTAATGAAGGCAAGGTGCTGCAGCTCGCCTCTATTGCTTCGGAACTTCCCGGTCCATGGCAGGCAGTTTATCATGCTACCAAGGCCTATGTACTTTCCTTTACAGAAGCACTCGTAAATGAGCTTAAAGATTCAGCAGTAACCATGACAGCACTTCAGCCAGGCGCGACGGAGACCGATTTTTTCAACAAGGCCGATATGCAGGAATCCAAGATACTCGACACAAAACTGTCGGACCCGGTCAAGGTAGCGAAGGACGGATACGAGGCATTGATGAAAGGCGACGACAAGATCATCTCCGGGCTCAAGAACAAAGTAATGGTAACTACCAGTCATATCATGCCCGACAAAATGGTGGCAGAGCAGATGAACAAGATGCAAAAGCCAAGGGACGAAGACAAATGATTGCAAAAGGCCTTGTACCCACAAGGCTTTTTTACTGTCCTTTTTGAACGAGTGAAGAGCTTAGACCATAGTGGCCTGCTAAGGATGCTCAGGCAGGCGGGACTTGCTTTTTGGCAACCTTTGTAGCAGCCGCCCTGTTGAGGTAGAGTGTTTGGGTGGGAAAAGCAAAGCCGATCTCCTCCGATTCAAAAAGCGCCAGTACGTCAAGGTTTATATGCTGCTGTATATCCATGTACGTGTTGAAATCAGGTGACAGAACATAATATACCACCTCGTAGTTAAGACTGAAATCGCCAAAAGACAGGAAATGAGCCCGGTCGAATCTTGTGCCTTCTTTCGATTCGATGATTTTTCGAACCCAGCCTGGAATGAGGCTCAGTTTTTCCTTAGGCGTATCGTAGACCACACCGAAAGAAAAAACGATCCGGCGCTCCTGCATGCGTTTGTAATTGTGCACGCGGGAATTGGTAAGGTCGGTATTGGAAAAGATCAGCTGCTCCCCGTTAAGCGTACGCAAGTGGGTGGTCTTGATACCAATGTATTCCACCGTAC
The DNA here is from genome assembly GCA_035761965.1 of Flavisolibacter sp. Taxonomy (GTDB): domain Bacteria; phylum Bacteroidota; class Bacteroidia; order Chitinophagales; family Chitinophagaceae; genus Flavisolibacter. Next base: position 4,798 of record DASTPZ010000120.1, read on the forward strand.
CCATTTTTTCATCAACAATGATGAAATCACCAATCTCGAAAGGCTTGTCGAAAAAGATGACGAGATAGCTGAAAAGATCGCCCAGTATGGTTTGAGCAGCGAGCGCAATGGCAATGCCTCCGATACCCAGCCCGGCTACCAGGGTGGTGATATCATAACCCAGGTTATCGACCAGGAACAGCAGGCCTACTCCCCATAGCAGGATCTGCACGATCAGCAGGATGCCCTTCGCCTGCTTTTCCCTCTGCCCATTACCTTCGTGGCGCTTCATTGCCTGCCTGAATGCATAGGAAACGAAAGAAGTAAGGATCTTGAGGATGAAGAAGGTGATCACCACCATCATAGCTGCACGAAGTATTGGCAGCATCTTGGCCGGCAAAGCCAGGTAATTGAGGCCGAAATAAAAGGCCAGTATATACAGCAGTGGCATGACAGAAGACTGGATCACCGAAATGATAAAATCATCGAGGCTGGTCTTTGTTGCTTTCGTGAGCTTTTTTATCCTGCTGATCACGACCGCCTGGATGAACCGCAGCGCAGCAACGGCAGCGAAGATGATCCCCAGGGCAATAACCCAGTCACGTACCGTATTGTTCCATAAAACCCTGTCCCAGATCGAATTCATAATCAAAGATTGATTGACTCTGACAGGTGGTGAGGAGTGGCGCCGCAAAGGTAAAAAAACCGGACCGGCCCTTCCTCTTTGTGTTATTTTAATAAGATTCTAATCAATCCAGCAATGGAAAGACCTGATGACAATACATTGAGCTCAGCACTATTTGTACAGGTTTCCGGAGACAATACAACAGACCGAAAAGCTGATCCATCGGGGGTACTGTTTCGCCGGCACACCTCATAAAAGCGGTCGCCGGTGCCAGGAATATGACACCGGCGACCGGCAAAAATTCGCGTACAAATCTTAAGCAATCTATACTTATAGCGTACATTATTATATAAATAATAATGTACATAAACATTCCTGCCGACTGACTCTTATCGAATCGGTCCCGAGCAAAAAGGCTGGGGCAGTGCCTGAGGCCGTTTGGGCAGGCGCCTTGTTTCGGTTATTTCCTGCCGATCCTGTAAAGTCTTCCTTCATCGGTTACCGCCCACAGCGCGCCATCCCTGCCCTGGGTAATATCGCGAAAACGCTGTCCTTCGCCGCCAAGCAGGCGCTCCTCTCCTATAACTCTATTATCACGGATAACGAGGCGGGCAATGTGATTGCTATTCAACCCGGCTATGAACAGGTTGTTTCGCCATTCGGGCATTTCGCTGCCGCTGTAAAAGCTCA
>DASTPZ010000121.1:0-3565 GCA_035761965.1 Flavisolibacter sp.
CAGCTTGATGTGATGCCTGCGGTGCAGTTTTTTGTGAACGAAAACGGTGAAAAAATCGACGATGGCTTTCAGGTATTTAATTCATACCGTGTTGGATATCATATCAAACTTCTTAAAGACAAATTTTTCTTTCAACCATCAATATGTATGACCCATCGTGCTTATCACACAAAATTGCCTGATGGATTTAGACAGTTAGATGATAAATGGTCCAAATTTGTCTTTCCAGAGCCAGGACTTAATTTCGGCTTCAACTTTTGATTGATCGTTTATGAATAGCCTGTGCCTGGATATGACAGGGTGTTGGCTTCCCTTTTTAGTTTACTACCCTCAGGCTTATCTGCGCAGCTAAGCGAGTAAAGGTTTCCCAGTTCTTCTACCGTGGGTACCTGCTTTGTGGAAGCCGATGATGTCTCTTGTTTTGAAGCTGACAATGGTGTTGCATTTGCTCACAACAGGCATAAAAACCATTTGCCGAGTGAGCTCACTAGAAAGAAGCAGGATGGCACTTGAGCAAACTGGAATTTTTCCGCGTAAATAGAAGCTGATTAGTTTATAACAGAATTTTATCGAGAAAGGCTTCCAGAATAAGAAATACAACAGCCGTACAGCTGAGGGGCGAGGATAAATCTTCTTTCATACGCCAAGTAAATAGGGGTTTTCAGGACTATTTATAAAAGTGATAGGTCTTATTTTGGACAATCGGCAGTTTCGCCGCCTGGTCGCTATGGCTCATAAGTTGGTGGCAGAAACTGGTTATCCTTTAGATAGTTGCCGACGTTAGTGATAAATTTAGGTTATCCAACAAAAAAGCTAGGCGTCATTGGAAAAGGCATGATGGTAGGTACTGTCTTGTGTCTATGCAGTATTACCAGATTGTCGAAAAGGGGCTGTAGTTAGTGGTGGGGTAACGGACTACAATGGATTGCCCTGCCTTACGCTGCTGTCCTCTATAGGCAGTTTGGGTAGATTCTCAGCCATCTTTACTCAACTGGCTATGAAAAAATCCATTTTGTTATATTTAGCCCTATAATTCCTGATGGAATCATTCGCTTCACATGAGGACAAGCAACTCTTTTCTCTGATTGCCGCAGGGAACGAGCAAGCTTTTGCTGCTTTGTTTCATCGCTATACGCCAAGGCTTTTTCCTTTTATAAATAAGCTTACCCGCAATGAACACCTAGCCGAGGAATTGATTCAGGAGACATTTTTGCGTGTTTGGATAAAAAGAGAGGAGCTGGGTCAAATAGAATTTCCTTCTGCCTGGATCTATGCTGTGGCGTCCAACGTTTCGCTTACATTCTTAAGAACGCAGGCAAACCGTAAGCGCCTGCTGCAAAAGGTGGAAGCTACATCAGCGGACGAATCACTTCATTACTTGCTGGATACTAAAGAATTAGGCCTCCTGATTAGGGACGCGGTGGATAGACTTCCCCAGCGGCGCCGGGAACTGTACCTTCTCAGCCGGGAGGAGGGGCTTACCCACCAGCAAATCGCCGACAAATTAGGCCTGTCTGCCAATACCGTCAAAAACCAAATCGGCCTTTCGCTAAAATTCATCCAGGAAGTTATCAGCCAGCGCACTGGTCTTTCCCTTTTGACAGTTGTTGCTTTGCTCGGCGGGTAAAAAAAATTTCATCATGCAACGGTCCTGCCGTTCTACTTGCGCGACATATAGATAGTGGCCATTGCCAGACCGTTATCCTACGACTAACACTTAACCCTTCCACGAAGCCAGCTTTATATGACACAAGAACAAAAACTGGAGGCAGAGTATCTGTTAACCCGGTACATCCAGGGCATAATCTCCTCTACGGAAGAAGGACGACTAGATACATTATTGGCAGCCGGTACTGACCAGGCTGAATGGGAGAGTATTGTGGAAGAATTGATGGCAGCAGAACCACAATCGGACTACAGGCCCGAAAAATGGCAGCCAGTCCTTAACGCTATTCTTGGTCAAGAATATAAGCCGCCGGCGAAAGTACGAGCGTTGAGGCCGCTACGGAGGGCTGGCATTGCAGCGGCTGTACTACTCCTTCTGAGTATAGGGGCATATCTGGCTTTCTTTCAAAAGCCATCCGGTCGCACTTTAGCTGATACGCCAGTGGCTATACCCTTGCAAAATGATGTAGCGCCCGGGAAGGACGGGGCTATACTTACGCTTGCAGACGGTAAAACGATCTTACTGGAAAATGCCAGCAACGGAAAACTGACAGAAGATGCGATTAAATCCGGTAACCAGCTGTCTTATCAAAATACATCTTCCAAAGAAGTGGAGTACAATACCATGAGCACACCCAGGGGAAGACAATATTCGCTCGTATTAGCCGATGGTACAAGAGTTTGGTTAAACGCCGGCAGCTCGATTCATTTTCCTACAGCCTTTGTGGAAAAGGAGCGAAGGGTAGAGATCACCGGGGAGGCCTATTTTGAAGTTGCGCGTGATGCGAGCAAGCCTTTTCATGTGGCAGTAAATGGAATGGATGTGCGGGTGCTGGGCACTCATTTCAATATCAACGCTTACAGTGATGAAGAAAGTATAAAGACTACACTCCTGGAGGGCTCAGTGCAGGTAAGTAATGGTGCCAGGCAGGTCGTCATCAAGCCGGGTGAACAAGCTTCCTTCTCAGGCGGAAATTCCGGGCTGGTCAACGTAAGAAGCGGTGTGGATATAGATGCGGTCATTGCTTGGAAGAATGGCTTCTTCTCTTTCAATAATAGTGACTTGCCCACCGTAATGCGGCAGATCGCTCGCTGGTTTGATGTAGAGGTCGTCTATGAGGGAACAGTTCCAACGCGGCGTTTTGGTGGCGAAATCTCAAGAAACCTGAATGCCTCGCAGGTACTGAAAATTCTGGAAGAAAGTAAAGTGCGCTTCCGTATTGAAGGCAGGCGCATCATCGTTCAATCCTAACCTTTGAAAACTTACGCGGCTGCAATAAACTAACGGTGCCTGTTTTCATGGCATCATCACCCGGAAACCTGGCGCCCCCGAAAGCGGAAGTGTAAAGTAAAAAATCATCCAAGTCCAAAAACCATCGGTTAACCCGCTGTTTTTTCCAGCAATAGAAAAAGCCGGATGTGTTGGTACCACTCCGGCCGGTATCTGGGTTAACCCATAAATAGAAATCGGCGAAGACTGCTATCGTTTAACCCAAACAAAACAAAGTTATGGCTTTGACTGCTTTTTCTGGGCATGGCCGGAAAACCGGCTGGTGCAACCTTCCAAAACTATTGATGATCATGAAGATGATTGCTTTTTTATTGCTGGTGTTGTGCCTGCAGGTCAGTGCCAGGAGCAATGCGCAAACCATCACACTCTCGGAACGCAATGCGCCTCTGCAAAAACTGTTTCAGGAGATCAAAAAGCAAAGTGGCTACTCCTTTTTTTATGATGAGGCACTTTTAAAGGAAGCCAGTCCGGTCAGCATCGATGTCAGGAACGTGAGCTTGGCTGTGGCTTTGGATCTGTGTTTTCGGGAACAACGCCTCACATACAGTATTATAGGCAATACTGTAGTCATCAAAAAGAAAGAACCGCAGGTAGTGGAGCGTGCGGATA
>DASTPZ010000122.1:0-2817 GCA_035761965.1 Flavisolibacter sp.
CATGTGAGGTATCAAACTCCGCCATATAACAAGTTTTGATGTGAAAGGAAATCCGGCCACAGGCTTAAGGCCCTGTAGCCGGAAGGATTTATGAGCAGAAAGGATCAGCAGCTTACAGCGCTGACGAAATTTTTATAATCATTGCGCAGTTCCTGCAAGGTATTTTCGAGCATCAGGAACTGGTCAAGAAGCTGCTCGTGCCGCGCATAAACCTCTTCGGCAGGGCCTTCTGTTCCGGGGGACTCGGCTTCGATCATTTTTTCGTGGAGCTTGATGTTGTGCTTGAGGTCGTGAATGTTGATGAGCTGGATGTGAAACTGGTTGTCAAAATGCTCTACCTCTTTTAGCTGGTCTTTAGTGGGTGACTGGCGGCAGATTTCCTGGAGGGCTTTTTTCGAGAGCTGCAGTTCTTCGCGATAGCTGCGCAGGATCTGCCGCCATTCTGAGCATTCTGCAGTGAGCTGTGATACGTCTGTCTGGACCATGGAATGAAGTTTTAAAGGTTAAATAAAACGTTGCTTTTTCTTCAATTTCCCTGGGTATAGGATGGTTATCTAAATTTAGAAAGACTGGTGGCAAAAAAGAAGTAGTTTATTCCCTATAAATAACGTAAATTCTTCATAGGACGGGCCTGCTCAGGTATGATGTTCCCTTTTCAACCATACCCGTCGAATGCTGCCGCCCATCGCTATATTTGTCGTCTTGATCACGCAGAATACCATACAGCAGATACAGGCCCGAATCGATATACTCGATGTTGTCGGCAGCTATGTACGTCTCAAGCGGCGAGGTGCCAACTACCTGGGTCTTTGTCCTTTCCACAATGAGAAGACGCCCTCTTTTACGGTATCGCCGTCGAAGGAGATCTTCAAATGCTTTGGCTGCGGTAAAAGCGGCAACACCATCAGCTTTTTGATGGAACATGATAAGCTGTCCTATGTGGAGGCCTTGCGCTGGCTGGCGGCCAGGTACAATATCGAGGTAGAGGAAACAGAGTCTTCACCTGAGCAAAAGCTGCAGCAGCAAACGGCGGAGAGTCTTTACATCATCAACCAGTTTGCGCAGCAGTTCTATGCACAAACACTTTTTGAGACCGAAGCAGGGCAGGACATCGGTCTTAGTTATCTTAAGGAAAGAGGATTCAGCGAGGAAACGATCCGCAAGTTTGGATTGGGTTATGCACCGGAAGGGAAAGATACCCTGGCCCGCAAAGCCCTGGCCGGTCATTACAATGCGGAGCTGCTCCAGAAAGCCGGCCTGGTGGTCAACAGGAATGAACAGTTGGTTGATAACTACCGGGACAGGGTGATCTTCCCGGTTCACAACCCTGGCGGCAAGGTGATAGGTTTTGGTGCAAGGCTTATAAAGGCAAATGACAGGGCACCCAAGTACATTAATACGCCCGAAAATGAGCTGTATGTTAAAAGCAAGATCCTGTACGGTACTTATTTTGCGCGGCAGGCCATCGACAGGGCGGATGAATGCTTGCTGGTAGAAGGCTATACGGATGTAATCTCGCTGCACCAGGCGGGAATAGAGAATGCTGTAGCCAGCGGAGGTACTTCGCTTACACAGGACCAGCTCAGGCTGATCAAAAAATACACAAAGAACCTTACGATCATCTACGACGGCGACACTGCCGGCATCAAGGCAGCATTGCGCGGGCTCGACATGGCCCTTGCCGAAAGCCTGAATGTTAAGCTGGTGCTGATCCCTGACAAGGAGGATCCTGATAGCTATGTGCGCAAGCTGGGAGCTGCCAGCTTCAGGCAATTTGTGGTTGAGAACAAAAAAGACTTCATTCTCTTCCAGCTGGAAGTATCACTGAAGGATGCAGGAAATGATGCGGCCAAAAAAGCCGAAGTGGTAAACCAGGTGGCCGAAACGATCTCGAAGATTGACAAGACCGAAGATTTCACCAAGCAGCAGGATTATATCCGGCAATGTGCGGAGATCCTTCACATCGACGAAACCGGCTTCACCAGCCTCGTAAACAAATTTATTCGGAACCGCATTTCACTGCAGGAGGACAAGCTTCCATTCGAAGAAGCAAAGACGATCGAGGAGAATGCAAAAAAGGCCCAAGAGTCCAATTTCGACGATCAAACATTCAGCCTGCTCTTCCGCGACGACCTCCAGGAGCGGGAAATAGCCAGGATACTGCTCGAGTATGGAACCAGGCAATGGGCTGCTGGCCAGCTGGTGGCAGAGCATGTGCTTTCCGAGCTTCCGGAAGAAGACCTGATCGACAACCAGGCCGTATTGAAGCTGCTTGAAGAGTACAGGCTGAAAATAGCGTCGGGCCAGCCGCCGGACAAGCAGTATTTTATCTATCATACCGATACTGTGCTCAGCACGCTGGCGGTATCGCTTCTGCAATTCGCCCACGAGGAGTCGGTACATTGGAAACGTGAGCTGAGCCAGTCTACCGGTTACCAGAAATCGCTTTTTGAACAGGACTATGCCAGCTTTATCAATACGCTCAAAAAAGAGAATGAGGACCAGCTGATGAACTACCTTAAAATAGGAAAGGATACAACCAACGAGGAAGTAGAATCAGCCATCAATTATCTTAAGCTGCGTAAGGTGAAGCGGCTGCTTTTGCAAAACCAGTCGGATCTTGAGAAAGCTTTGCCGGCGCAGCAGTCCACACTTTTTCTCACCCATCAGCACCTCAAGCAGCTGGAAATGGAGCTTTCCCGGAAGCTGGGTTCTGTAGTTATCCGCTAAGGCATCAATTCTGCATGGTATAATTTTTTCAGTAATGCAGAAAACATCTCATCATGAATTCATTAACCGCTTTAGGAGGAGGACTGG
>DASTPZ010000123.1:0-5807 GCA_035761965.1 Flavisolibacter sp.
GAGCTTGAGTATATCCTCCCTCGTCACGGCGCGCTTCAGCTGCTTGGCAAAGGGCGCAAAAGCCTTGTCGATGGCTGCGATCACCTTCTCCCAGGTTTCGTGCTTCTTTTCAAGCTCCTTATAGATCTTTTCCTCAAAGAAGATCTTCTCGAGCGAGGTATAATGCCATTTTTCCTGGAGCTCGCCCAGCCTTATCTCCAGCTCGCGCTGCAGTAGGTTCTTTGTATTGTCGGCCGATATGCGCAGCAGCTCGGCCACGCTTACGAAATGTGGTTTTTGGTCGATGATCACACAGGTATTGGGTGATATCGATACCTCGCAGTCGGTGAATTTGTAAAGCGCGTCGATGGTGATATCCGGTGAAATACCCGGTGCCAGGTCAACCTGTATCTCCACCTCGGCGGCCGTGTTATCGGTTACCTTCTTGATCTTGATCTTTCCGTTGTCATTGGCCTTTACAATGCTGTCCATGAGCTGGGTAGTAGTAGTACCATAAGGCACGCTGCGGATCAGCAGTGTTTTCTTGTCCAGCTCTTCTATATGGGCTCTTACCTTCACTCTGCCACCCCGCATGCCCTGGTTGTAATCGCTTACATCAGCCATGGCGCCGGTGGGAAAATCGGGATACAGATCGAATTTTTTCCCTTTAAGGTATTTGATAGAAGCTTCGCAAAGCTCACAGAAATTATGCGGCAGGATCTTGGTGGCAAGTCCAACAGCAATACCTTCAGCTCCCTGTGCCAGCAGCAGCGGAAACTTGATGGGCAGTGTAACCGGCTCATTCTTGCGGCCGTCGTAGCTCAGTTGCCACCGGGTTGTTTTGGGGTTAAAGACCACTTCGAGCGCAAACTTGCTCAGGCGCCCCTCGATATAACGGGACGCGGCTGCATCGTCGCCTGTGCGGATATCGCCCCAGTTGCCCTGGGTGTCTATAAGCAGGTCTTTCTGTCCCATATTGACCAGGGCGTCGCCGATAGAAGCATCGCCATGCGGGTGGTATTGCATGGTTTGACCAATGATATTGGCCACTTTGTTGTAGCGCCCGTCGTCCATTTCCTTCATCGCATGCAGGATGCGCCGCTGCACGGGCTTCAAGCCATCCTCAACCGCTGGTACGGCCCTTTCCAGGATCACATAGGAGGCATAATCAAGAAACCAGTTCTTATACTGGCCGTTAATGCCATGATCGGTTTGCACATGTTCGTAATTCTTGTTTTTCATGCTCGTAGTTCTCAGTTTTAATATTGGATACCATTGCTGCCTGAACGGTCAGCATTGGAAGATCAGCTTATTTTATTTTCTTTCCCCTTGGCTGTTGACCGTTTTGGTAAAGGATCATCTCCGTAACCGTACCCTGGGCGTCCCGCACAAATTCCACCTTGGCTTCGACCACCTTCAAAAAGAACAGGTTTTCTTTTTCGGCAAAGAGATCAAAAGCGGGTTGCCCCGTGGCCTGTCCCCTAAGCTGGCTGCCATCGAGGGTGACAGTGATCGTAAAACCCGGCGCCAGCTCATACTCGCCCACATATTGCCTGAGTATGGCGGGATCCGCTGCCAGGGCTTTCTTTGGCTCTGGTATTTTATAGGGTTTGCCCAGCATAAGGGCTGCCAGACTTCTTGATATTGCGGAAAGCGATTCCGAAGAAGCATTATCGATGATGATGACTGCCAGCTCTTCCTGCGGGAACCGCATCAGGAAAGAGGCGAAACCGTGAATGCCTCCGCTGTGAGCGGTATAGGTTTGTCCAAACAGGGTATCGATGCTCCATCCGTAACCATATGTTTGTTTATAAGGCGTGAAGACAGCCTTCCAGGAAGCAGGCTGCAATATTTTATCTGTGCCGATGGCCCTTTCCCATTTATAAAGATCGCCCACTGTGGAATATAAAGCCCCTGCCGAATAGGAAATGGTAGAATCGACCACCGGGGCCGGCACCACGTTGGACTGCTGCAGCAGGAAATATCCTTTTGACCTGGCAGGGTGGTCGAGGTGGGTAAAATCGAAACCGCTGCTGCTCATGCCGAGCGGCTGCAATATGCGCTGTCTTACCACCGCCTCGTAAGGCTTTCCCGTAACCTTTTCAATGATATAGCCAAGCATGGAATAACCCGTATTGCTGTAGCTGAAACGGCTCCCTGGCTCAAAATCGGGTGGATAGCTTTTGAATATGGCTATCATGTCTGCCGATGAATAGCTTTTCGTTACGTCGCGGTTCATGAGCGTGCTGTCGCTGGTATAATTGAAAAGACCGGATGTATGGGTAAGCAGGTGCTCGATCGTGATCTTGTTCCCATTAGGGAAACCGGCAAAATACTTCTCGAGCTTGTCCTGCACCGAAAGCTTTTTCTCCTGCTGCAGCTGCATGATCACGGCAGAAGTGAATTGCTTGGTTATGGAGCCGATCTGGAAGATGCTGCCTTCGGTATGCGGCACCTTCTCTTCGGCGCGCCGCCAGCCAAAGCCTTTTTGATAAACGATCTTGCCCTTGTGCGCTACGAGCACGGTACCGTTAAACTTACCCTCGTTGGCATAGGCGCTCACCAGTGTTTCGATCTTTTTCTCGGTGTCCTGGCCATTCGACGCATAAAAGCATAAAGCCAGGAGAAATGAGAACAATAGCTTAGTCATAGATTAATTTTGTTGGGTGATGTCGGCAGTTTCAGGCGCCGAGGAACGGAGCTTTACCTCGAAATCCTTCCAGCCCTTCGCCGGGTCGCCCTGCATCTCGATGCTGCCTTCTTCGGCCAGCTTTTTCATGCGGTCAAGCAGGAACACATCGCCCGGTTTAACCTTCATTTTGCCAAGGATATTACTGAAAGCCTTGCTGCCTTTCTGCCATTCATTGCCCAGGCCTTTGAGAATGTCGGCATCATAAAAATCGGCTTTCCGGCTGGCGATCTTTTTTCCGCCTTCGAGTATACGCACCGGCGCATTTTCCTCCATCAGCTTTTTCCACTCGTCGGGGTCCACCTCGAACTCGCTGGGTGTTATTTTCCGGTTGAGCTTTTTTGCTTTGAGGAATTCCTTAGGCTGGATCTCGTGCAGGTTGGTAGGGTAAAATATCTGTCCCTTTTCATTGATGAAGGGCAAATTGTTCAGGTATAGCACCACTATCCTGCCCTGGTAATCCTTCAGTTGAGAAATAAGCCAGTAGTAGCCGCATACATCATGCTGGTTTTGTCCCATCCAGATCCAGACCGTTTCCTTTGCGTCGGCATCGAGCTCTTTCTTGAGCTCATGAACGGCCATTCGGTCGTCTACAAGGTTCATGAGCTGATCGCTATTGTAAGGCGATTGCTCCAGCAGGGCCTTCCACCAGTCCCTGCGCTGCTGGTAACCTTCGGTCTCATAGAGGTTCTCGATCGGGCCTACGGCATAGTCGTCGCGGATGATCTCAACCCTGCCCTGCAGGCTCTCATCCAATTCAATTGCCCTGGTTAATACATCAATGTCTGCCTGCTGAAAAACGATATGGATCATAAGCTGTTTATTGTCTGAATGCATCCTGCACAAGGCAATATGCCGGCAGGACTTCCGGTTATGACTATTTTACCATAACCGCAACAAAAAGATAATTGTTTGCGGCGCCGATCACTTCATAGTCTACATAAAACGCCTCTGTAAAGATCTTAAAAGCCAGGAACTCATGCTGGGGCACGGCGAATTCGTCGAAAAGCAGGATATCGCCGGGCTTCAAAAAACGGTACAGCTGCGAAAGCGTGAAAATGGCGGAGCTGAAAAGGTCCGAGTCTATATGGATCAGCTTCCTGTTACGGTTGTCGTATTGTTCGAGGAAGGGGATCAATGTTTCCTGGAACAGCCCTTTGTAAAAGCTGGCCCGCTGGTCGGTGATCTGGAGCGATTCCAGTCCGTAAGCCATTGAGCCCTTTTCGAAGGCGCCCCATTTTTCGGGTAGTCCTTCAAACGTATCGAAGCCAAAAAAGCGCGAGCCCGGGTGGCTGTTGTTCTGCATCCACCATTTGAAGGAATAGCCTCCTGCAACACCAAACTCGAAATAATCGATGCCCTGGCTGAAAAGGCCCTCCTGCTGGCCAATGGCCTCATAGAGCTTGTAACGGCGGTTATAGTCCCAGCGCTCCTGGTAAAAATCATTATAGCCCTTTACCGGGTGCTGCTTTCTCCAGCGCGACATGTGTCCCATGTTCACTGCATTGCTCAGTGAACCGCTGAAAGGATTTACCACCGCATGAAGGTTCCATTTCATGAAAAGAGACTTGGCCTTCCTGATAACGTCTAATTTTTTCAAAACAAGTCTTTGTTGGTTAAACTATCTCCTCAACCGTGTCCAGTTCTACCTTCAGGTTATTGATAATAAATTCCTGTCTTTCCTGGGTATTCTTACCCATATAGTATTCGAGCAGGTGCTGGATGTGATCGCCATGTTCGAGGATAACCGGCTGCAGCTGCATCTCCTCGCCAATGAAGCGGCCAAACTCATCGGGGGATATTTCACCCAGTCCTTTGAAGCGGGTGATCTCAGGCTTGTTTCCCAATTTTTTCACCGCTGCCTGCTTTTCGGTTTCCGAATAGCAATAGATGGTCTCCTGTTTATTGCGAACCCGGAACAAAGGCGTTTCGAGAATGTACACATGGTTATTCTTGACCAGGTCGGGGAAGAACTGCAGGAAAAAGGTCATGATCAGCAGGCGGATGTGCATACCGTCCACGTCGGCGTCGGTAGCGATCACGATCTGGTTAAAGCGAAGCCCTTCCAGTCCTTCTTCGATATTAAGCGCATGCTGCAGCAGGTTAAGCTCCTCGTTCTCGTACACCACTTTTTTACTCATGCCAAAGCAGTTGAGAGGCTTGCCCCTCAGGCTGAACACTGCCTGTGTTTCCACGTTCCTTGCCTTTGTGATCGAACCGCTGGCAGAGTCGCCTTCAGTTATAAAAATGGTGGTATCCTTCTGAGTGGCAAAAAACTCCTGCTTGTTCTTGGCCGGCGGCTCGTCGTTCAGGTGTACGCGGCAGTCGCGCAACTTACGGTTATGAAGATTGGCCTTTTTAGCCCGCTCGTTCGCCAGCTTCTTGATGCCTGCGAGGTCCTTTCGTTCCCGCTCGCTCTGCTCGATGCGTTTTTTCAGCGCATCTGCGATGGCAGGGTGCTTATGCAGATAGTTATCCAGCTCCCTTGATAGAAAATCCAGTATGAATTGCTTCATGCTCGGACCGCCTTCATCCACATTTACCGAACCAAGCTTTGTTTTTGTTTGCGACTCGAACACGGGTTCGACCACCCGGACCGATATGGCCGCAACTATGCTTTGCCGGATATCGGCTGCCTCGTAATCTTTTTTATAAAAATCGCGGATCACCTTAACATAAGCCTCGCGGAAGGCCTGCTGGTGAGTGCCTCCCTGGGTCGTATGCTGGCCATTCACAAAGGAATGATAGTCTTCTCCGTAATCATTGTTATGGGTAAGTGCTACCTCGATATCCTCTCCTTTCAGGTGAATAATGGGATAGCGGATGTCGTCGGGACTGGAATCGGCGTTCGTTTCCCTGATGAGCAGGTCGAGCAGCCCGTTCTTGCTCACATAGGATTTGCCATTAAAAACGATCCTGAGCCCTGCATTCAGGAAGCAGTAGTTCCAGATCTGCTTTTCGAGGTATTCGGGAATAAAATGGAAGTTTTTAAAAATGGTATCGTCCGGAACGAAGGTTACTAAGGTGCCATTGTTTTCTCCGGTCTTCCCTTCTTTGTGCTCTTTCACCAGCACGCCTCTTTCGAATTCTGCTTCTTTTATCTTGCCCTCGCGGAATGATGCAACCTTAAAATAATGGC
>DASTPZ010000124.1:0-13653 GCA_035761965.1 Flavisolibacter sp.
AGGGATCGGCCTTGTAGGCAAGCGCTTTATCTGCCAGGGCATTGATATCTGCCACATCATGAACGGAAATGAACTGCTTCAATTTTATATGGTTGGTTGGTGATAGAATGCAGACTGTTTAAATTTTGTATAAAATAGAAGAGGCGTGAGGCTTAGTCAGCGCTTACTTCTGCCGCTGTTCCGGTCCGGATGGCTCTTATCTCTTCTTCCAATGCTTCCAGGAATTCGTCCATCTGCTTTCGGGTAATGGTCATGGCGGGCAGCAGCCTGATGACGTTTGGCTTTGCTTCACCCGTGAAAATATGGTGATGCTGCAACAGGTTTTTTCGCAGGTCTTTCAGCTCTTCCGGAACGTCGAAGCCGATCATCAATCCCTGTCCGCGTATGTTCTCGATGCCGTCTACTTTTTTAAGCTTATTGATGAGGTACTGACCACGCTGTCTTGATTTTTCTACCAGTTCTTCTTCTTCCATTACCTCGAGCACGGCCAGTGATGCAGCACAGGCCAGATGGTTGCCGCCAAACGTGGTTCCCAGCATGCCATGCCTGGCAGGTATCTGTGGGGCGATAAGGATGCCACCTACCGGGAAGCCATTGCCCATGCCCTTTGCCATGGTATAGATATCGGCGTCGATGCCAGCGTGGTCGATTGAAAAGAACCTTCCGCTTCTGCCATAGCCGCACTGCACTTCATCGGCGATCAGCAGGGCGCCGTTCTCCGTGCAAAGCCTGCGGGCCAGCTTCAGAAAACTTTCCGATGCCACATTGATGCCGCCAACGCCTTGTATGGCTTCAATGATGACAGCCGCTACACTGCTGCCTTCGCGCCGGAAAAAGCTTTCCAGTTCCTGCTCGTCGTTAAAGGGAAGGAAGCTGATATTATCGGAGTCGTTTACCGGCGCAACGATCGACCTGTTGTCTGTGGCTGCCACAGCAAGCGAGGTTCGCCCATGAAAGGATTTTTTAAAGGCGAGTATTTTTTTCCTGCCTGTATGAAAGGAGGCGAGCTTCATTGCGTTTTCATTGGCTTCGGCGCCACTGTTAACAAGAAAGAGTTGGTAGTCCTCGTGCCCGCTTATCCTGCCCAGGCGCTCTGCGAGCTCCTGCTGTATCGGGATCCGCACGGAGTTGGAATAAAATGCGATGCGCGAAAGCTGCTCTTCGATACGCTTTACCCAGTGCGGGTGTGTATGACCGATGCTGATAACAGCATGCCCGCCATACATATCGAGGTACTGCACGCCGTTCTCGTCCCATACGTAGGAGTCCTTGGCCCTTGTAATATTGATGTCGTTGACCGGGTAAACGTCGAAAATTTTCATGACTGTTTGTATAGATTGTTCGCAATATTTGATGAAAGCCGGATGCCCTTGATGAGGGCGGAGCTGAGGCCCTGGTGCTCCATTTCGTTCAGGCCTGCTATGGTACAGCCCTTCGGAGAGGTTACTTTGTCGATCTCTTCTTCGGGATGGGTCTGGTTGTCGATCAGCAGCTTGGCGGCGCCAAAAGCCGTTTGTGTTGCGATCTTGAGCGCATCGTGTGCATGAAAGCCTATTTCCACGCCACCCTGGGAGGCTGCCCTGATGGTGCGCAGGAAAAAGGCGATACCGCATGCGCAGAGCGCTGTGGCGGCGCTCATCATGTCTTCATTGATCACAATGCTTTGGCCCATGGTATTGAAGATCTGCTGCACGAGGCTGATGTCTTTCTCCGTGGCGTTAACTGCTGAAAGACAGGTCATGCTTTCGCCCACCTTCATGGCGGTATTGGGCATGGCCCTGATGATACGGATCTCTTCGCCCAGCTTTTGCCTGAACACCTGTGTGTGCGCACCGGTTACCACCGATACCACCAGCTGGTTCCGCAGGTCGATAGATGGCGCGATCTGCGAAAGCGCTTCATCGAGCTGCTGCGGCAATACGCAGATGAAGATGGCTTCTGCTTCCCTTATTGCCAGGGCATTGTCGGTAGCAGTTTCAAAACCGCTGTTGGCAAGCTCCATAAGCGCCGCCTGGCTGCGGCGTGTAATGGTAATATGGGATGGCACACAATTGCCCGACCTTACGAGCCCCTGTGCCAACGCCAGTCCGATGTTCCCTCCTCCAATGATGGCTGCTTTCATATCGTTGATTTAAAATGCCGAAGCTTTTAACCGTAAGCCGGCACATTCATCCAGTCCAAACATCAGGTTCATGTTCTGAACCGCCTGTCCCGAAGCGCCTTTCAACAGGTTGTCGATCACGGAATGAACAACCAATTTAGAGCCAACTTTCTCGAGATAGATTACACATTTGTTGGTATTGACCACCTGCTTTAAAAAGATTTCCTCATGGCTGTGGATGGTAAATGGATGATCAGCATAATAGTCGTCATAAAGGGTTCTGAGTGCGTCCGCCTTGAGGCTGCAGGTGATCATAGAACTGATAAATATGCCTCTGGTAAAATCGCCTCTCCATGGAACAAAGTTGATCCCCTGCTCTTCTTCGGTGCCTGGTGCCGCAGGAAATCCGGGCTGCAGCTGGTGTATGGACTGGTATATTTCGCCGAGGTGCTGATGGCTCAATGTTTTGTAAGGCTGTATGTTGGCGGCCCTCCAGCTGAAATGAGAGGTAGGCGACAAGCCCTGGCCTGCACCTGTTGAGCCTGTAACCCCCGTTGTGTACACATCGTTCACCAGTCCGGCTTCAGCCAATGGCAGCAGGCCGAGCTGGATGGCCGTGGCAAAGCATCCGGGGTTGGCTACGTTGGAAGCGCCCACGATGGCTTCCCGGTTCAGTTCCGGCAGTCCGTATACAAAATGGCGGTCCTCAAAAACATGCTTGCCGGCAAGCCTGAAGTCATGCGAAAGGTCGACCAGCTTTGTGCTGGGAGAGATATGGTTTTCTGCAAGGAATTTTCTTGCTTCGCCATGTCCCGCGCAAAGAAAAAGCACGTCGATGCTTCCGTCTGCAAGCGCCTCGCTGTTATCGGTAAACTGCAGGTTGCTGTCGCCTATAAGGTCGTGGTGCACCGAAGACAGGAGTTTGCCTGCCTGGCTCCGGCTGTGGATAAGGCCGAGGCTTACATGAGGGTGATTGTTCAGCAGGCGTATGAGTTCGCCGCCTGTATATCCCGCCCCGCCTATGATGCCTGCTTGTATGCTCATGTCGATAAAAATTGAAGGTTAAAACGCTAACCGGCGTTTTCGTTCGACTCGCGAACCTGGTGATAGATAGAGGTCTGGTTGCCAAATATCTTGCTGAAGCCCCTCACATCCTCGCCGGACCATCCTGTGTTCATCTCCCCGTATTTACCAAACTTGCTGCTCATCAGGTCGAAAGGCGATTCCACGCCATTTACCTGGAAGCGATAGGGAAGAAGCTGTATATAAACATCACCCGTCACCTGTTCCTGCGAGCGCTCGAAGAATGCTTCTATATCACGCATAACAGGATCGAGTATCTGGCCTTCGTGCAGCCAGTTGCCGTAAAAAATTGCCAGCTGGTCTTTCCAGTTCAGCTGCCATTTGGTAAGCACATGTTTTTCGAGGGCATGGTGGGCCTTAATAATGACCATTGGGGCGGCGGCTTCAAATCCCACCCTTCCCTTGATTCCGATGATGGTATCGCCAACATGCACATCCCTTCCGATACCATAGGGTGCGGCCATGGCATGAAGATGCAGGATGGCGTCGGTTGGGTGGTCAAAGCGCTGGTTATTGATCTTTTTAAGCTCTCCTTTTTCAAACCCCAGCTTTATCTCCTCGCTGCCCGTTTTCGTTACCGGGGTGGGCCAGGCTTCTTCGGGTAGCATGCCCTTTGAGCTAAGCGTTTCGCGGCCGCCCACGCTGGTGCCCCAGAGGCCCTTATTGATTGAGTAAAGCGCTTTATCGAAATTCATGTCCACGCCCCTGGCTTTAAGGTAGTCGATCTCCTGCTCGCGGCTCAGCCGGAGGTCCCGGATCGGCGTTAGTATCTCCACACCGGGAATCATGATATGAAAGATCATATCGAAGCGCACCTGGTCGTTGCCTGCCCCGGTGCTGCCATGAGCCACGGCATCGGCGTTCAGCAGCCTGGCATGTTCGGCAATGTGAAGGGCCTGGCTCAGGCGCTCGGCGCTAACACTCAGGGGATAGGTATTGTTCTTAAGCACATTGCCATAGACCAGGTAGCGGATGATGCGGTCGTAGTAGGTCTTTACGGCATCTATGGTCGTGTGGGTCTTTACGCCCAGCTTATAGGCATGCGCCTCGATCTTTTCCAGCTCATCTTTGGAGAACCCGCCGGTGTTGACAATAATGCTGTGAACTTCATACGATTTTTCTTCGCCGAGGTACTTAACACAATACGATGTGTCGAGACCCCCGCTGAAGCCAAGAACAACTTTCTTCATGTAGGAATGCGGTTTAGTGGAATAGGTTGAAAAATAACATTTTCATCTTACGGTTGCCGGATCGGTCGACCTTGCGGAAACGCTTAAGGAACCTGCTCTGCTTGATCTTGAACAGGCGCTCATACACCTTGCTCTTTTGCTCAAAATGTTCCTTGGTCTCTGCGGGCTCGTAATGATCTTTGGGATCGTAGAGCATGGCCGTACAAAGGCAGTTCTTTCTTTCCTTGCTCGTCAGGATGTCGTAGTTCACACAGCTCTTGCAGCCGGCCCAGAATTTCTCGTCCTGTGTAAGCTCGGAATAGGTAACCGGCTCATAACCGAGGTCGCTGTTGATCTTCATCACGGCCAGGCCTGTGGTGAGCCCGAAGATCTTGGCTTCCGGGTATTTTTCCCTGCTAAGCTGGAATATCCTTTGCTTGATGGATTTGGCCACACCGCTCTTGCGGTAGGCAGGCGCAACAATAAGGCCTGAGTTGGCCACGTACTCACCCTCCCAGGTCTCTATATAACAAAAGCCCACCCAGGTGCCATCGGCATCGAGAGCGATCACGGCCTTGCCTTCCTCCATTTTTTGTCCTACATAATCGGGGCTGCGTTTGGCGATGCCCGTACCGCGTGCCTTGGCTGAGGCCTCCATCTCATTGGTGATGATCTCCGAATAGATCTTATCTTCCGGTGTTGCCACCCTGACGATAATATGCTGATTGTCCACTATTGTAAAGAGTTGATATAAGTAGATGGATCACCAATCCTGTACCAATAATCCGGGAGTATTTCACTGATAGGGGCCATGGTGAGCGGCTCGTCCTATCAGCAGCCGCGTCGTCTTGAAAGATATCTGAAGAGGTCGAAGCACACGTCATACACACGGGTGCAGGCCCGGGCATGAAAAACATAGTGTTTATTATGTGTGTTCGTATTCATTGAAGAAGCTGCAAATTTACAGGCATTTCCCTTTAAAAGTCAAGAGCCATGCCATAAATCGACCCTATAAAATTATTCTTTACCCCTGATATGCCAAGTTAAAATTCGGTCAACAAAAAACCCCGCTTTGTGGCGGGGGCTTTTTTGTTGACCCATAAGGATTCGAACCTTAACAGACAGAACCAAAATCTGTAGTGCTACCGTTACACCATGGGTCAAAGGGAGTGCAAAAATAATGGGAGTGAAAAGATGTACCAAATTTTTTTGCTTTTCGATCTCTTCGCCGAAGCACGCCGGTCTTCCTGGGCCTGGCGAGCTTGAACGAACTGCTGCTGCTTTTATACTGAGCATTAAAAATTGACTATTTTCAAACAAATACTTGCAATGAAAATCGCTTTTCATGGTGCTGCCCGAACAGTTACGGGCTCCAAACACCTGCTTACGCTGCGAAACGGTAAAAAGATCCTGCTCGACTGCGGCATGTTCCAGGGCATGGGAAAAGAAACAGATGCCCTGAACCGGGATTTTGGCTTCGATCCGGCCGAAATAGATGCGATGATCCTCTCGCATGCCCATATCGATCACTCGGGGTTGATACCCAGGCTGACGAGCCAGGGCTTTGGCGGAAAGATATTCTGCACCGATGCCACCAGGGAACTTTGCGGCCTGCTGCTGGAAGATTCGGCGGAGATCCAGGAGAACGATGTGAAATACCATAACAAGGGCAGCAAGGCCCAGGGCGGGCCCCTGGTGCAGCCGCTCTACACTGTGGACGATGCCAAGAAGGCCATGCGCCAGTTTCATGCCAGGCCTTACGGAGAATGGTTTGCGGTAATAGAAGGGGTGGAGGCCATGTTTACCGATGCAGGACACATTATAGGCAGCGCCTGCGTGCATGTGAGGGTAACGGAGAACGGCAGCACTAGGCAGCTTACTTTCAGCGGTGACCTGGGCCGCTACCGCGATGTCATCCTGAAATCGCCGCAGTCCTTTCCCCAGGCCGATTACATCATCCTGGAGTCGACCTATGGAAACAGCCTTCACGAAGACGTGGTTACTTCTATCGATACCCTCCTCAGCTGGGTTGAGAAAACCTGCATACAGAACAAGGGTAAGCTTATTGTACCTGCGTTCAGCCTGGGACGCACCCAGGAGATACTTTATGCCTTTAACCAGCTTGAGCTGGAGAACAGGCTGCCAAAGCTGGATTATTTCCTCGACAGTCCCCTAAGCACTTCCGTTACCGATGTGATCAAGCGGTTTCCTGGATATTTCAACAAGACCATACAGAAGGTGATGGAGTCGGACAGCGATCCATTTATGTTCACAGGGCTCAAATACGTGAAGTCGGTAGACGAATCCAAAATGCTCAACTACCGCAACCAGCCTTGTGTGATCATCTCCGCCAGCGGCATGGCTGAAGCCGGCAGGGTCAAGCACCATATCAGCAATAATATCGAGAACAGCCGCAATGCCATCCTTATGACCGGCTATTGCGAACCCAACTCCCTGGGCGGGCGGCTGATGCAGGGCTTCAAGGAAGTGGGCATATTTGGTGTGCAGCACGAAGTGCATGCAAGAGTAGGAGCCATCAAGAGCATGAGTGCGCATGGCGACTATGAAGACCTGAGCCAATGGCTGGGCGGACAAGACCCCCAGGCTGTTAAAAAACTATTTCTTGTACATGGGGAGTATGATGTACAGGCGGCATTTAAAAAACGCCTGGTAAAAAAGGGTTTTTCAGATGTGGAGATACCGGAAAGGCACTATGAGATCGGGCTTGGATAACTGTTAACCTGTTTTAACAGAACCCTCTTCCCTGGCGGGTTCTGTTAAAATTAAACAGGCTGAACTTTCACATCTTCTTTGAAATAAACGCATGGTTTTTGACGTATATAAAGTGTAAAAACAAGGAGAAAACCATGAGCATATTGAAAGTCTTCAGTGCTGCCGTTCTTTCCGGCCTGTTGCTGGCAGGTTGTGCAAGTGTGGCTCACGTTGAAAAGGATGAAACAGTGAATTTCAGTAAATACCAGACCTATGCATGGGTCGAGACCAGCGAAAAAAAGAACGATTCATCACAGGCCCATATCACGGATCTGACAGAAAGAAAAATTCGCGAGGCGGTCAGCGCCGAGCTGGCAAAATCGGGATGGAAGGAAAGCAGGAACAAGCCTGACGTACTGCTGAGCTACGATGTGCTTGTAGAGCGTGGCATCAGGGAGTCGAACAACCCGGTTTACAGCAATCCTTATACGAGGTATTTCTTTAACCCATATTCCCGCCGCTGGAACGCGATCTATTATCCATCGCAGTTCCTCGGTTACGACAACAATGCCCGCGCGGTGAGGGAAGGAACGGTGACCATTACCCTGGTGGATGCAAAAACAGAAAAGACCATCTGGCAGGGCTGGACCACCGACGAGGTGAACAGCCGCAACATGAGCGCCAAGGAGATCCAGAACAGTGTGCGAAGCATTTTCAGGAAATTCGATGTAGCAAAAATTAAGATGGAGTAATGAAGCGCCGGAATCGCCTGCAAATGGGCATCAGGTGCCGCTCTTACATGCGTTGACGATTGCTTGAAAAATCCCGGAATCATTCCGGGATTTTTATTCAGAAAATTTTTTGGAAGGGAAAACCGGCAGTCCTATCTTTGCCATCCCAAAAACGAGCCGCGTTCGTCTAAGGGCTAGGACACCACCCTTTCACGGTGGTGATACGGGTTCGAATCCCGTACGCGGTACAATTGAAAAACCCTTGTCAGTATTTACTTGGCAAGGGTTTTTTCTTTTTTAAGGTGACAAATCTTTCAAATTGCCGTTAATCTAACGTTGTTACTTTATTCTCAATCATTACATTGCCATTATGAACCATCAACAAAAGATAGCCAAACTCCAGACTTTTAGAAACGAGGCGGAATTCAGGATTTTTTTGATCGACTTGTTGAGACGAATGGGATACGATAATGTAATTCATACCCATCGATATGGTTCACCTGAATACGGTAAAGATATTATCGCATGTTTACACCACTCTATTGACGGAGAGGAATGGTATGCATTTGTAGTAAAACAGGGAAGAATACAAGGCGGGACGGTTGAAATAGAGACAATTAAAGGTCAGATAAAACAGGCTTTTGAATATCCCTATCTAGGTTTAAAGGGTGACAAAATACGAGTGAATAAAGTCAAGGTTGTAACGAACGAGAATTTTAGTGCGGGTGCGCAAACAACAATCAGCACTAGTACGGAACTCCGAATGTTTTCAAATATTGATTACTGGTTTCATGATAAATTAGTTCCTTTAATTGACAAATTTTACCCTGATTTTTGGTTACCTGGTGATGAATTTTGCAAGGAGTACACTAAGTCTGTTAGATTAAGAGTTCAGGAGGAATTCGAATTAAAAGATCTATCGCTAAATATTGAAGATAAAAAGGTAAAAAAGCTTCTAGGTGTGTTTGTTGAGCCTATTTTGACGGAGTCAGTAGTTGAAGAAAAGAAGGATGAAAAGGGAGTTGAAAAGATTGTGACAAGAAAGCGGGTTACTTTGAATGGTTTAATTTCTTATGATGAAAATCTAGTTATTACTGGCGAGCCAGGTAGTGGCAAAACTAAACTAGCAAACAATCTAGCTTTGAAATTACTTGATGCTGACAAAAGCGCTGTAAACAAGATTATTCCTGTTAAACTAAATGGAAAGGATTTAAAAGATAGGAAGTTCGAAGTTGAGCTAACAATTTCTGAGGTTATCAAAAACAATACTCCTGATACATACTCACGAATTAATCTCAAAGAATACAAAAAAATACTACTGGTTGATGAGATAGATTTTCTTTCAAAAGAGGAGAAAGACACTTTATTTAAAAATTTAAACAGCTACTGTGTCGATGGGAGTAAATTTATATTGACGCAACGGAAGAACGATAACATAGACTTAGATGCGGATGAAAGTACTACAAAAGCAATTCGTATTCATAATTTTAATATTAAGCAAGTAGAAGCCTTTATTTTGAAGTATTTTGAAGGAACTGATAGAGGTGAAAAGTTCATTCAAATTCTTAAAGAAAGTAATCTTTTTGCAAAGTTACCAACTACTCCTTTAACAGTAACTTTGCTGTCGCTACTCTATGATGAAAATGGATACGAAATACCTGCTACAATAACTGATATCTACGACGATTTTATTCAAGTACTTTTAGGAAAACTGGAAATTAGAAGTAGAAACGATCTTCTCCTATTCCACATAAAAAAGCGCATATTTAGTAATCTCGCTTTAAATATGTTGGATAAAAAGCTTTTTGACATGTCATTTGACAACTTCAAAACGGAAGTGAACGCCTTTCTTGAATCCAAAGGGTATATTCAACAGAGCGATGATGAGTTGAAAGAATTAATAGAAAACTCTGGTCTTCTTTACCTAGACAATTCAGAAAAGGTAGGATTCAAACAGCAAGCTTTTGTTGAATACCTTTCAAGCGTAGAAATCTATGACCATGCTCGACACACTCACTATAACAAGCTATTGGAACAATTTAATGACGTGGCTTGGCAAAATACTGCAATCTTTTTTGCAGGAAGGTCAAAGGATTTGCCGAATATGGTGAACGACTTACTTGAAAAAATGCCAAACGAAAGTTTGAGAGATTTTTTCGTGAATGCTGGCGGAATGGGGTATTTGGCTCAAGCCTTGTATTTAACAGATAATGTCGAAAGAAAAAAGTTAATCAAAAAGTCCCTTGACAACTTGGTTAAAGCATTTTATGAACTCAAAGAGGTTTCTAAATATCCAAATCATTTTTTTAGCGACTTTTCTTTGCCCTTGATTGCATCTACTTTAAATACATGGTTTATCGAGAATTTTAAATCTATAACGTTAAGGGTGCCTTTGAACGAAGCTTTCGATGAGCTTTCTTTAGAATATACGCACGCGGACGTCAACGATTTTGATGGAGACTTTAAGCTCTTTTTGATTGCATCGACTCTGATGCAAAAGAACATTAATGACGAAGCAGCTTTCGGTAAGCTTCTAGATCGAAAAAGTTTTATAAAGAATCCTGTATTAATGATCTCCGGCGACTTCTTTCTAAGGTATGGAGATTTAAATCGTAAGACGATCGATTCCGACTTTAAAAAGAAGATAGATAAACAGATAAGGCATCACATAAATGCCATACAAAATGTTTTAAATGAACCTGGCTACCGCATTCAAATAGACTATACGCTTAAAGATAAGGATTAGCTTTAGATAACGCTGAATCCGGAAAAGAGGAGGTTTAAGCCTGATGATGTGAGTAGATCATGAAAGCGTCTTGTTTGCCTGTCTTGTCAGGTTTTACAGCTAAATCTCGAATACCAATAGGCCTATTAACAGGTAAAGCTGAACTCCAGAAAGTTTCCCAATTGTTTTCCTGATGAATGGTTTGTTCTGGGCGACATGTGATTTTGGTGCGCAAATCTTGAAAGATTCATAACGAATAATCAATTCGTTATGGCGACGAGTTTAGTGTTTGTTGAATTTGAAATTTGACGAAAAGATTGAACTTGTGTTACTGGTAGGTCGCGGTAAAATAGCTGTTGGCTAAGCCTTGGCTTGAATCCAGAGGGGAATTGCGATGCTGATCGGATTTTTCAACGCGGTTAGAGTGCCGTTTAAACGGAAAGAAGTTTTGGGTATCTTAACAGCTTGACTATTCGGGTTTTGGACAGCTTACAAGTGTCCTGCATTGTGGAGAAGTTTTTTCGTGGATCCAGCTATCTATTTTTTGCTACGATGGTGATGTTGAATTCGATCGAGTCCGAAATAGTTTCGTTCTTTAAATTGTCTAGGAACTTTCCTGATCCATAACGCACCCCCCATCTTGTCCGGTCAATCACCAATTTGCCCATTGCCTTGACCAACCCGTCCTTCACTTCTATTCTAGCTGGAAAACTAACTGGTTGCGTAATGCCCTTAATGGTCAGATTCCCTGTGATTTCCTTATCCTCTGCACTTATTGTTGTGACCTTGGTGATGTCGATTGCAGCCAGTGGAAATTTTTTGACATCGAAAAAATCAGGATCTTTCAGGTGCTTGATAAGTCCACTGTTAGTTTGATGCTCTTCATCTTCGATCGTGTTCATATCCACTTCAACTGTACCTCCTGCAATCTGGCTGTTTTCAATCAGCAGTTCTCCCTTTGATATATGAACATATCCTGTATGAGAGCCAAAAGAGTTAGAGCCTTTCCACGAGATAATACTTTCCGTGGTATCTATCAAGGCATAATTTTCATCCCCAACGTGTAAGGTGATGGGACCTTTCGGTGCATTATTTTTAGTCTCCTCTTTTGCGGGTTCACTGCAGCTGAAGATTAGATAAGCGATAGCTAAAACGAGGTAAGTGGTGGACAGCTGTTTTTTCATATGCAGAACTGATGTTAGATTAAAAATGAACGGAAAGAAATGTGTTAGTGTATGATAGGTAGCCAGGTCTGTTTCTTATCGTCGGTGATTGTGTGCCGGTTCCATGTTTACTCCTTCAGTCTTAGATTCTTTACATTGATCCTTCCACAAGGAATTTCTTTGTCGTTGATCCTGTAAAAAAGATCTTGCTCTTTTAAGCGAAATTCCGTTCGAAGGACGCCATTTACCCCGCGATCGGAAAAAGCCACAACATAAAAGGCAATCGAAGTTTTTGGATAAATGGTTCTTTTCGATGAAGAGGCTTGATAGCGATAGTTGTCCAGCACAGATTTTATTTTCAGACCATAGTCATATAAGGTTACTTTATTCATTGTCATTGTGTCCGGGGGAAGAAGTAATTTCATATAGACCGCCGGAGAGGACGGAACCTCGAAAGAATCTACAGGAAAGTTTATCGTGGCTTCGAGAGGATTATTTGTTTCATTGATGATCCTGGTCCAGAATACCGCATATGCATGGTTCTTGCCGTTGGGGTCTGTGTACCTTCCTCCTCGTGGAAGGCTGTTTTGTATTACCAGGCGTTTGCCGATGGAATCAGTAAACTCATATTTGCTGTAAATCCCAGGATCTACCGGTCTATATGGTGGGACTGTATCTTTGGTTTTCGAGCTGGCATTGGCTTTAGCCGGGTCTGTTTGACTTTGTTCGTGAAAAGTGCAAAATGCAAACATCAGGGATAATGCATAAAGGTGTAAATATTTCATAATTTGTTTATTTGGCATCAGCAATAACTGCACTGCTGGTATATCGTTATCGATCCGGCGATATTAGTTTGATATCTTTCAACAAGGAAATTCGGATTGTAAAAAAGAATGTAAACATTGTAAATAAATAGTTGACACTATGCCTCTTAGCGGAAATTTCCCCCCTAAACGCCATAAAATCCTGTTTGGGTCAATAATGCTCTTGCTTATTTCAATTATCTGCCTGGCTTGCAGTATGGGAGAAAGTGACGGTTACAATTCTTCAAAAAGGGAAATTCTTCTCCGCAGGATCGGGCATGAAATGCTCTTACAGTCGGGGGATAGCACATCCCGTGTGCTCCCGATAAAAAAAGCCGGCGAAAACGAATACCAGATCAGCTTTGAGAATGAGCTGAGTTTTCAGCCTGACTCCCTGGTAAATACCATCCGGCGGCTGCTGGCCAAAGACCTCGACGTGCGGGACTATATTGTTAGTGTTCGAAAAGGCAGCGATGCCAGCATGGTCTATGGATATGCCATTTCCAGGGACCGCAAAGATGATATTATTGCCTGCCTTGGCAGAAAGCAGCCAAAAGCGGGTTACCTGATCAATATTGCCTTCCGGCCAGTGATGACGAATATGGCAAAGAACTGGTATCTGCTTGGCTGCCTGGCTTTGCTGGCGGTGATAGGATATGTTTGTTTGAGGCCTGGAAAACCAAGGGATGTATTACCCGGGGGCCAGTCTGCCATACCCCGCCATCAAGCTGCCAAAACCCAGGATCAGTCAGCCCATATATTCAGTCTGGGCTCGTTTTTGTTCGATGCACAGCACCGGAAGCTCCTGTTAGGTGAAAAAACGATAGACCTTACCGGAACGGAGTCCCGGGTACTGCTTGTTTTTGCCATGTCCCCAAACGAGGTTATAGAAAGAAGCCGGCTGCAAAAAGAGATATGGGAAGATGAAGGGGTTATAGTAGGCCGCAGCCTCGATATGTTCATATCGAAGCTGAGGAAAAAGCTGGAAGGTGATCCGGCTGTCAGCATTGTTGTAATACGCGGAAAAGGCTACAAGCTCCAGATTAATGCTTAAGAAGGAGCTCCCCGGCTCGAACTGATCGGGATTTGAAATGGCCTGCTTTTATGTTCATATTCAGTGTTCTGAATTTTATTGCACTTATGGTTCAAAAATTTCGCATTGGGTC